>JALHEL010000370.1 GCA_022837205.1 Leptolinea sp. | reverse complement strand
GATGGCGGCAGATTTGCAAAATGTTCGGGCATGGATCTTAAAAGAAACTCAATGTGCCACCACTCTCGGTTTCGGTCCCCGTTTTCAGCACTCCACCGGACAATTACATAAAGGGGGTGCGAATAACGGTCTGTTTATCCAACTGATCGCGGACGCGCCGCAAGATATCGAAATTCCCAATGAAGGGATTACTTTTTCGATCTTGGAAAAAGCACAGGCTTTGGGGGATTTTGAAGCGCTGTTGGCAAAAGAACGTCGAGCCATCCGAATCAATTTGGGATCCAAAGCCGTAACGGATCTCTTATAGGGAAGAGAATTGTAAAAAGGCGGAGGAACCCTCTTTGGATCCTCTGCCTTTTAATCTTTATGACCTTTATTTGTTTGTTCGATCAACGATCCGAATAAGAATGATCGAAAACGGAATGAAATTTTGTCTTGACTTTATAAATCAAAGCGATGAAACACCAAACACGCCTCTGCATTAATCCCGATTGTACGTTACGCTTTACGATTCCGCTTTCAGAGAATATTTCGATCCGCTGTCCGCGATGCGGCAGCGGGACGATTCCGATAGATGAGGGTTACGATTCGAACTTGATACCCCAACGAAAGCAAGATGAATCCGGGTTGCCGACTGTGGTCGCGGTTTTAGATAATATTCGAAGTGCTCTCAATGTCGGAGCCATTCTCAGAACCGCTGACGGAGCGGGTATTCGGAAAATTTTTCTTTGCGGTATCACCCCTACTCCCGAAAATCCGAAGGTCGTAAAGACATCCTTAGGAGCGGAAAATGCGATTCGATGGGAACACTCATGGAATATTCTGGAGGTTGTTGAACAATTAAAATCGGAAGGTTTCCTGATTTTATGCCTGGAAGGCGGGAAGCGTTCGATTAATTTATTCCAAAATATTGGTAAAATTTTATCCGGACAACCCGTTGCTCTGTTTATCGGAAATGAAATTAACGGAATCGATCCCGTTGTCTTGGAAAAAGCTGATTTCAGTGTATTTCTTCCCATGCAGGGAGAAAAAGAATCTCTGAATGTCGCCACTGCTTTCGGCATTGCAGCTTATCTTTTACGTTACGGAAAAACAATTAAATGAGCGAAGAATTTACTCCCATTCGACAACAATACCTTGAAATTAAAAAACAATACCCCGATACAATCGTTTTCTTTCGATTGGGAGATTTTTATGAAACCTTCGATGAAGACGCCGAAACAACTTCTCGTGAACTGGATTTGGTGCTGACTTCTCGGAATGTTGCAAAGGGTGTACGGGTGCCGATGGCCGGCATCCCCTATCATGCCGTCGAGAACTATCTGTCTCGATTGATCGATAAGGGCTATCATGTCGCAATTTGTGAGCAAATCGGGGATCAGCCCACAAAAGGTCTCTTTGAACGGGAAGTGGTGCGTGTGGTGACTCCGGGTACCTTAATTGAACCCGGGTTATTAAAAAGCGATTCCAATAATTATCTGATGGCAGCCTGTGTCGAAAATGACAAGATTGGGATTGCATATGCGGATATCACCACCGGTGAATTTGCCGTCACTCAGATTCAAAGTGCGGATGTTACCGCTGATTTACAATCGGAAATAACCCGTCTCAATCCGGCAGAAATATTGGTCGCACAGTCTTTTGACCTGCCGCTTTCCGAAAATCTGCACATTACTCGCGTGCCGGATTATAACTTCGAACCGTTACGCTGTACCGAACTGCTCCGGGATCATTTTCAAGTCGCCACGCTGGACGGATACGGTCTGAAAGAAAATAGTATACCGGTCAGAGCCGCCGGCTGCTTATTGCAATATTTACAAGACAATCAACCTTCAAGCATAAAACTGCTTTCTTCAATTTCTTTCTATTCTTTGGATGATTTCATGGTGCTTGATTCATCTACACGCAGGAACTTGGAGTTAACCGAATCCCTGCGTAATAACGAGCTCAAAGGTTCGCTGTTGGGTGTAATCGATTGCACCGTCACTCCGATGGGGAAAAGGGTTATTCGGCAATGGGTCAGTAAACCGCTCACCAATCAAAATGGGATTCAAAATCGTTTGGATGC
>JALHEL010000369.1:1281-3359 GCA_022837205.1 Leptolinea sp. | reverse complement strand
TTGCTTCGAAAGCTTTATGCGAACCGTTTTTCAACGCGATAAGTTCTTTTACTTCATTCGGCATAAAAATCGCTTTTCCCGGTTGTCTTATTTTCCGGCTGTTCCGTCATCAATTTCATATCCCCACGATTTTCCTTTTTCAATAGCCGGCAAACCACGTGTCATCCAAACAGGGGCGGGGGCGCCTTTCAGATAATGGTCGAAAAACTGTTGTAGCCGGATGGAAAGGTCTTTGGCGTTACGGCGCAGGTTCAGGTTATGGGCTTCCTTGTTGTATTGGAGCATCCAGACAGGCTTACCCAATCGGCGCAGCGACATAAAATATTCAATTCCCTGATACCAGGGCACTGCGCCATCATCATCGTTGTGCATAATGAGCAGCGGCGTGTTTACCTTGTTGGCAAAGAAAACAGGTGAGTTGTCAATATAGAGTTGTAAGGAGTCGCTCATTGTGGCGCCAATTCTCGATTGTGTTTGTTCGTACTGGAACTGGCGGCTGCGTCCCGTTTCCCACCGGATTCCACCGTAAGCGCTCGTCATATTTGATACGGGCGCGCCGGCCCCTGCAGCTTTAAACATATTTGTCCGGGTAATTATGTACGCCACTTGATAGCCGCCCCAGCTTTGTCCCTGAATAGCCATATTTTCCGAATCTATCCAACTGTTCTTTGCTAATGCCTGTGCTCCCGAAACAACATAGTTGTATGCGTCGGAACCGGGTTGTCCAACTCCGTAGTGGATATCGGGAGTGAAAACGATGTATCCGCGGCTTACGAAAAACGGGATATTGATGACGGATCGGCTTGGAGCAGGAGGGAGATAGCGGTAAAGGTCATCGGAATGTTGCTCGTAAAAATAGATCATCACCGGATATTTTTTGTTGGGGTCAAAATTTTCGGGTTTATACAGGATTCCCTGCGATGGTTTTCCATCGAATGCTGTCCATTCAACCATTTCGGCTGTACCCCAGTTATAATCTTTCATCTGCGGGTTGATACCGGTGAGTTTCTGTACCGATTTCCATAAATTCTGAGTGACATACAAATCGGGCGATGTGCTGAAATTGCTTTTTTGAAAAGCAAATACCTCCGCGTTCTTGGCCTTTTTAACGGAAGAATATCCATATTTATCCAGTTCCCGTTTTACCAACGGATTTTTGCCTTGTTGCGAAAGCGTGTAAAAACCGCCCTCTTTACTTTTATTGTCAAACGCCGATAAGAGCAACACGTCTTTTGGCTCAATGAAACGCTTGTCAGGGTCGGTGTTGATGTACCGGAAAGTGATGGAATCGACTCTTCCGGCATTTTTAGTGATGTTCTCCGGCTTTTGTTTCCCAATAGGATCTATTTTCCAAATATCGAAAGCATCATACAGAAGCACGAATCTGTCATCTTGTCCCCATGCCGCAATCCCGTACGCATCCGGTTTGCTGGGCGTGTCATTTTTTTCATTCCAGAAGTTGACCGGAATTTCTGCCGTTAAATTGATGGTTCTTCTGCTTATATTGTCGAAAGCGTACCACTGTTTTTCCGAGGCATTCCACCAATAGGTGAAATTACCCGATGGCGAAATTTGAGGCCTTCCCGGAACAGGTTTAGCAATTTCGAACAATTGACGGGATTGCATATCGTAAATCCAGGTATCCATTTTTTGAGAAATATCCCATTGGCTCTCAATTTCATACGGTAACCCAGATGTGAGAAGGACAAAACGCCCGTTCCCTTCGTCGAAAAACGACGCATTGGGCATTTGTTCGTTGGCTATAGAGATGAATTCGTGGGGGCGATTGGGATAAATAACGCCGGGATAAGTCCTGCGTAATTCATTTTTTAGCTGGGTAAGTTGTTGTGGCTGAACAACCGGATCTCTCCAATGCCAAATATCAAGGGTGGCTGTTTCAAAATCGACAATTGTAGTGTCTTTGGGCATTTGTTTTGGTGCGGCGCCAATGAGGATTCGTTCGCCGTTCTTGCTAAAGAACGGCCTTGAGTTTTCATTGAAAATCCAGTTTTCCGGCAATCCCTCGGATGTTTTGGAAGCAAGCACAACGGCTGAATCCATTGTGTTTTTGAAGTACC
>JALHEL010000369.1:0-1247 GCA_022837205.1 Leptolinea sp. | reverse complement strand
CTGAAATCTGTTTTTTGATTCCGTTTTTTAAATCAAAAAACAGGACTTTATGGGTAGCGGTAGAATCATTTTTTTCAGGTTCTACTGAGATTGCCAGCGTATTTCCAAACTTGTTAAAAGCAAATTCTTTGACGTTTTTAACGGTATCTTCTGCCGATGTATTCAGGTTCCTGATAATCAGCAAATCCTTTGGTTTGTCCGATTTATTCTTTACTGTATCTTTCGGGGTGCTCTTTTTGTAAGCAACGTGTGCAGCCATTTCCGTGGATGTTGAGTAAGATTTTACATCGGGAATTTTGTAAAACGTAAGTGTTTCATTATTGACAATAACCAGCGAGTCTTTGGGAAAATCATCGGCTTTCTTTTTCTTGATCCTTGCCTGGCGGATTTCGGAAAAAGGCGCTTTCAACAGGGCGACTGTAAATCGTCCGTCGGGTGACAGTGTATATTTATTTACCCGGTGAATCATTAACTCTTTCTCTTTCTTCAAATCGTAGATATAAAGTATGCTGTCGCCTTCTTGTGGACTGATAATGGTGTTTACAAATCTGCCGTCGTTACTGATGGAAATGTCCTGGAGACTTTTCCAGTTGTCGTAAACGGAATGATCGAGCTGCTTTTTCTGGGAGAAACCTGTCAGGCCGGACAAGAGTAAAATAATAGTTGTGAACAACCTGCGGTAAGAGATACGTTGCATGTTTTCAATTTTTATGACTACGAAATTACGATAAAACTTCAACTTGGACAAGTGAAACCTTTAAAAGAAATTTGGCCAAATTGCATGTGCAACTCAGCCAAACCTACATCGTTAGATACTGTTGGATTAATTGAACTCTTTCTTTAATTCCTGTACCCAAGCATCGAGGCGGGCATCAGTCTGGTCGTATTCATTATCCTCATCAATGGGAAGCCCTACCCAGCGACCGTCCACAACCGCTGTTGAGTCATCGTATGTGTACCCTTCGTCATCAACAAAGCCAACAATTTTTGTTTTATCCTTGATGGCATCATAAATTACTTTCATCGCCTCGGCAAAACTGCTCGAAAAAGAGGCACTGTCGCCCAAAGCAAAAATTGCAACGGTTTTATCCGACAGGTCCGCTTTCGAAAAAACAGGCAGAAAACTATCCCAATCATCCTGCAAATCACCGATTCCTGTAGTTGAAGTACCCAAGATCAAATATTTATAAGGTTTAATTTCGTCAATCTTAATGGTATCTACGTTGTAAAGATCGGCTTCGTTGTTG
>JALHEL010000368.1:2116-3330 GCA_022837205.1 Leptolinea sp. | reverse complement strand
ACCCCTTGGTAAACATAATCTGATTATCCTCGGTAAACCTCCTGAGATTGTTGGCAAAAATTTGTAAAGCGAATGGCATTTCCATACAAAACAGCATTCGCGATATCCCGATACAACATGTCTTTCCGGAATGCTCTGGCGACGAATTTTCTTCTTTTCCTTAAAATCATGGGATAATTGAAAATTACAAACGGAGAAATATGCGAAAAAAGCTCCTTCTTCTTTTTATAACCATTTTCATTTGTTCATCCTGCGGCAGACTCTATACGGAAGAGCAGGTTAATGAAACCGTCGTGGCAAAAATTAAAGAGGTCGCCGCGATGCAAAAGGTAAATGTAACCATCGAAACTCGCATTATTAAGGAAACCGTACTCGTCACGGTTGCTCCCGAACCGACAGCAACCATCATCCCGCTCCCTTATTCCACGGTTACACCTCTCAGCTTCGAAAAAACATCGATTGAGGATATCCTCGCCGCGTTATCTGCCGCCAGCATAAAGGTCAGCAGGTTCTATTACACGCCGGGGTCAGACGAAATCGGGGTGTTGGCCGACTGGATATCCCAAGCCATGAAATTCACAATCAAAGACGGAGCCGTTGAAGCGACCGGTTATGCCTATTCATTCCCAAATCCCGAAAATTTGGATAAAGCCTATACCTATTTGACCAGCCAAAAGGCGGGATCATCGAACAAATCCATATTTCGTAAAAACAACATCCTACTCGAAATCGATCCGGACACCCCCGACAATGTTCTGGAAAAAATCAAAAATTGCATCGAAACAATCCCCTAATCAGAATCACTCGGAATCCGTGGTACCGCCTCAAAATTCGGAGGAGATAACTAAACCCGGTCGTTTTCATTTCGTCCCTTGGGTCATTTTTCTTGTGGCGATTCTTTTTTTTATCGGGACGGCGATCAAAACGTCCCCCTATCGTCTATTGCGTCCTTATAGCGTAATCACCGCACGGCATTTGATCTCGACTCAATCGCAGCTATCCGACGATAAAAGTCGGTGGCTTGTTTTGATTCCGGCTGCCCAATCCGGCTCGGAGTCGGATTTCTGGATAGATCAAATTCCAATCACAATTGCCGCTTATATGAAATGCGTGACCGAAGAAAAATGTACTCCTCCGCATTACCGCGGATATTTCGAAAAATATACCGAAAACATTCTTTATCGTAATTACCCGATTACTTATATATCCTGGCA
>JALHEL010000368.1:0-2084 GCA_022837205.1 Leptolinea sp. | reverse complement strand
ACCGAATCGCAATGGATGGCCGCAGCCGGTATCACTTTCGGTATTCGTTATCCTTGGGGAGACGAAGAGCCGAATTTCGCTTTAGCAAATTACGACGGTTTTTATCAGGGACTGACTCCGGCAGGTTGGCTGCCTCAGGGAGCCAGCCCGTACGGTGTGTTAGACATGGCCGGAAATGTTCGGGAATGGACGCTCGACCCCTACTCTTCCGATGATAATATGGGCGGAGATACCGATCGAATCTTGAAGGGCGGCAGCTCGAGTGATTATCCTCAAACATTGGAAATAACCGCTTTTCAGTGGCATAGTGAAAAATCAGCCGGCTTTAATCGGGGTTTTCGTTGCGTCTACACGGCAGATTCCGTCGGCACAAAATAAGGATTCTTCCGGTTATAAGCTGTGATTTTTGTAATCGCCGATATCACGAAATTTTAATGCAGCGGGATGATCATCCGGATTGAGCGGAAGCGTAAAGCTGAATATGGCTCCGCTGCGATCTGTCCTGTTTTCGGCCCACATTTTTCCGCCATGACCTTCAACGATACCGTTGCTCAAATATAATCCCAAACCGACACCTTTTGCCAAATTGGCGGAACGTTTGGACCGGTAGAAACGTTCAAAAAGATGTTGAAGATCTTCGCTTTGTAACCCTTGTCCTTCATCTTTTACCGATATTTTCACAAAGTCATTCTGTAGTTCTCCGCTTATCAGAATTTCTCCGCCCGGGCTATATTTGATCGCGTTGGAAATCAGATTCATCAGAACCTGTTCGATCCGATCCGCATCCCCATAAATAATCGGCAAATCTGCCGGAAATTCGCAGCGGATAGTATGTTTATCGGTTTGAGTCTGCATCCGCTTGGCAATATTCCGTGCCAGTTCGGCTATATTTATTTCGGATCGGTTGAGTGTTAATGCGCCGGCATAAAGTCGGGAAGCATCTAACAGGCTGTTAATCATGTTGGCGAGTCTGTCGGCTTCTTCTTCGATAATTGCAAAAGATTCCTTAATGAGATCTTTATCCCATTTGGCATCATCCAACTGCATTGTTGAGGCATATCCTTTGATCAAAGCCACGGGGGTCTTTAACTCGTGACTCATCGTGGAAATGAATGTGTTCTTCAAATCATCCGCTTCACGAAATTTGGAAATATCTCGTACCAGACCGATAATATTGATCATGGTATTTTCATCATTCATCACGGGAGAATATGCGATTCCGACCGGCAGCGGTTTTTCTTTCAACGGACCGTAAGCCAAATTTCCTTCCACATATAACTTGGATTCTTTTGAAAACGGCCATCCGCCCGCTTCTCCGGCTGATAATTCCATTCCCGCTGTGATATTCTCAAGAACAATTACCTCATCGTGATGTTCCCCCAATAAGGTTTCCTCTTTGACATGAAGCAATTTGGTCATTGCCGGGTTAACCCGTATAATATGATGGCTGAGATCGAGGACGAAAATACCGTCCGGAACCGCGTCAAATAAGGCGTTTATCCGATTCTTCTCGCGAATATTTTCCCCGTAAAGATCCGCGTTATGAATCGCGATCGCCGCTTGATCGGCAAAGATTTTAAGCATCGCTAAATCATTTATCGTAAAACCGGTATGGAATTTGCGAAAGATCACAATCATTCCCAGAAAATTACCGTGTTCCACCAACGGAAGACCGACACCGTCCGCAAAGCCCAGTTCCGGCATCTGACAAATTCGCTGAATCAACAGATTGATCTCGATCAATGCATTTTGATCAAAACTTTCTTCACGTTCCGAAAAATTTTTTAAATAAGTCTCGATATATCTTGCCGTCGGTTCCAATACACCCGAAATAGCCCTGACATGCCATTTTTCTTTCGGATCATAAAGAGCGATGAACCCCGCTTCCCCATTCAGTAAATTCAATGTAATCCGTAAAATCTTCCAAAGAAGAACATCCAGATCCATTTCTTGAGTCAGAACACGAGCTAACTCGATCAGATAATCCCGTTGACGTACTCGAATATCTTGCAGCATAATTTTTATCTTTCAAAATATCAAATCTTTTTCAGATTATAATCGGAATGGATGGTTTCATAGATCAA
>JALHEL010000367.1 GCA_022837205.1 Leptolinea sp. | reverse complement strand
GAAGCTTTGTCCGGAATTCCCACTTTTTCCAAAAGAAGCATGGCTGTTTCGTAAGCTTCCTTTTGACTGCGTTTACGAACAATCTTTTGTGCCAACATAACATTATCCAATACGGATAAGTGAGGGAACAGATTAAACTGTTGGAATACCATTCCGACTTCCATCCGCAATTTATTAATATCTTTATGATCTTTTACGGATAAGCCGTCGACGATAATTTCACCGAAATCGATATCTTCAAGATTATTAATGCTGCGTAATAAGGTCGATTTTCCGGAACCGGACGGTCCGATAATCATTACGACTTCTCCTTTATAAACATCCAGAGAAACGCCTCGTAAGGCTTGGATATCGTCTTTATAATATTTATAAACATTTCTAATGCTGATAATGGGTTCTTCCATTTTATCTTCCCCCCATTTTCGACTTGTTTTCTAATATCTTCACTAAGCGGGCTGAAATAAGTGTCATCAGCAGATAAAGTAACGCGACCATCAGCCACGTTTCGATCGGCATAAAAGTAGTGGACATAAATTCACGGCCGCGTCGGGTGAGGTCTGCCACCGCTACAACCGATACCAAAGAAGAGTCTTTTAACAGAGAAATGAATTCATTACCGACCGCCGGCATGATCGTTCGATATGCCTGTGGGAGGATGATATGTTGCATCGCCTGTGATTTTGTCATTCCGAGAGAACGGGCGGCTTCCATCTGGCCGGCAGGTAAAGATTCGATTCCGGCGCGGACGATTTCGGCCATATAGGCCGCGTAACAAATGGAAATACCGATAATTGCCATAGCGACCGGATTTGCCAGATAATTTTCAAACGGTTCGTAATGCATTGATTTTCCGATATTGATAACAACTGCGGGAAATGCAAAATACCAAACCAATAACTGGACTAATAACGGAATTCCGCGAATAATTTCCACATAAACCGATACCAGCCCATAAATTATCTTATTGGTAGAGACGCGTCCCAAGCCGCAGAAAAGTCCCAAAACCATGGTAAATATGAACGAGAAAACAGTTACCTCTAAGGTGACAATAATTCCATCCGAGACATAATCGAGGATTCGGGAAAAGGGATCCGGTTTCAGTACCAATAAAAGAATAATGGAAATTAAGACAATCAGTACTAATCCCCACCATGCGTCAATCTTCGATAATTCACCTACTTGGGGTAAATCTTTATCAATCCATTGATTGGTATCATTTTCGTTTTTCTTTTTACTCAACATAAACCCATTCCTTGATTTGTTCCCAACTAAGAATTATTGCATTCCAAATCGGTTGTTTTTAATCTTCCGGAAGATTTTGGTTATTCTATCACAGGAATTTCGATGGGGGATGGAAGGTATGACGGATAGAAAATAAATCATTATATTAAAAGATCGAATAGAATCCGTTCGAAATCTTCCGCGATTTTTTTACGGGAAAAATGTTCCCGAATCGTCCGGATGCCGTTTTGCCCCATGCGTCTACAGTCTTCCGGATTGCCGGCAAGTAAAAGAATTGCCTCTTTCAGAGCTTGGGGATCTCCCGGCTTGACAAAAAGACCGGCATCGTATTGCTCGACCAAGTCTCGGATAACGCCGTCGATTTGGCAAAGCACTGGCTTGCCGGCCGCCATAAAGTCAAAGACCTTATTGGGGTAGGTAGTGGTAAAAAGCGGAATGGCTTTTAAAACCGCTAAACCGGCATCGGCAGCGGCGATGACATCCGCGATCTTTTCCTTGGGGACGGGAGGAACGAACAATACATTATTCAACCCTTTTTCTTCTTTTTGTTTGATCAGAAGATCCTTTTCTTTCCCGCTGCCGACTAAAACGATGCGAATCCGATCATCCTCTCGAAGCAATTCCGCCGCTTTCAATACCGTGAATAGATCGTTGGCGGGTCCGTGTGCTCCCGTATACATTACGACGAATTTCTCTTCAAGTTGATGCTCCCGTCGGAACGAAAAGCCGCCATCGGTCGAAACAAACAGATCGGGATCAGCGCCGTTAGGAACCAGAAGGGCTGTTTTTCCGCTGATTTTTTGAATATGGGGAATAAATCCGGGTGAATTGACGATGATCCGGTC
>JALHEL010000366.1 GCA_022837205.1 Leptolinea sp. | reverse complement strand
AAAGCGTGTAAACACTTTGATATATGCGTCGAAAGTCGGATTTTTCGGAATCCATTCAATCGGTAAGGTCATCAAAGCGCCGCGACTTTTGAATGAGGTTGAAATCATCCATAGAAACGGCAACATTGAAATGAAGGAAATCAAGATGATTACGAGATAGTATCCGATCTTCGATATCCGTTTACGCACCATAATGCACCCAGTTTTTCTGCATCTTCATTTGCAGATTCGTCAGAGCAAAAATAATCACAAAAAGCAGCCAAGAGAATGCCGATGCATAACCCATTTCATAATATTTGAACCCGTATTTATAAATTCTCTCGACCATCACCTGTGTCGCACCGTTCGGTCCGCCGTCCGTCATAATCATGACTTGCGGAAAGAGTTGAAAAGAATTGATCAAACTGATTATCAGAACAAAGAAAATCGAAGGACTCAGCAAGGGAAGAGTGATCTTCCAAAACTGCTGCCAGCTGTTAGCGCCGTCGATTGCGGCGGCTTCATAATACGTTTTATCAATTCCTTGCAAACCGGAAAGCAAAATCAGCCCAAAAAATCCCGTGTCTTTCCAAACCGAAACCAATACAATAGAAGGCATCGCCCATTGCTCGCTTTGTAACCAAGCCGGTCCGGATATTCCGAATATCGAAAGCACGTTGTTGGCGATCCCGAATTTGGGAGCCAATACCCACTTCCAGATCAGCGAAGCTGCGATCCATGAACTCAAAACGGGAATATAGGTCAAAATACGAAAAAGGCTCACCCCTTTGTAATTTTTATTCATCAACCAAGCAATAAGCAATGAAAAAATCAACATTAGCGGAATATATAAAACAATAAAATAAAGGGTATTTCCCAAAACCCGGAAGAATTCTCCTCCGGTCAGAATTTTGACATAGTTTTGGAAGCCGATGAAATGATCTTTCAAAAAAACGTTCAAGTTCAGACTATCGATCCCGTTCCAATCCGTAAGGCTTAAAAAGAACGAGATTACGATAGGCAGAAGCGAAAAGATTATCAGGCCGATAAAACTGGGCAGAAGAAATGGAACAGCGGACATTTGATTTTTCAATCCGGATTTTCTCTTCTCCATGACACCTCCCCTTTCTTTTCGATTGATTTGTTTCCTTCAAACCGAGACTCGCCCGGTTTACGGGTGAGCGACGGTTTGGTCGCCCACCCGTAAAAACATATTGATTTGATTATTTCAGTTTTATTTTTTCTTCCAGTTCAGCCTGCATAGCGTTCAATGCATCCTCGACGGAAACTTTGCCGGAAGCGGCGGATTCCAAATGTTTATTGACGATATCCGCCATCAAAGCATTTTGTTCGATCACCGGCGGCAGCACCAGATAATCCAACGATTCGAAGACCGCTTTCCGATTTGCCGGCTTTCCGGCTGTCAAATAAGTGTTCAATACATTTTGATCGGTAATCGCGGGCAATTCCCAACCGGCTTGAATGCGCAGTGCGGCCGCATCCGGATCCGAAGCCAAAAATGTCAGCCACTTTGCCGCGGCAGCTTTTTCATCCGTCGTTTTGGCATTAATCACAATGGCGTTGGAGAAGAAATGGGTGGCTTTCTTCACCTGACCGGGTTCAACCTCGATATCCCAGTCAAAATCGCAGTTTTCCGCAAAAGTGGGGAAAGCCCAAATGCCGGTGGGGATCATTCCCAATTTTCCGCTCATAAACCAGTCCCAGTCACCCATTCCGCCCTGCTCTTCCGCATTGGGCTGGACATGAGTCACAGTCACCCGTTCCACCATATTTTTGACGGCTTTAATATTTTCGGGTGAATTAACCGTGAACGCCGTTTTATCTTCGTTGAACAGACTTCCGCCGAATTGAGCCGAAACTTTATAGAATTCATTATAGGTAATCGGTGCAAAAATACCAAAGGTATTATCGCCTAACGCTTTAATCGCTTCGGCAGCCTTCTGAGCATCCTCCCAGGTCCAATCGATCGTCGGGTATGCAACACCGGCCTTATCAAAAAGGTCCTTGTTATAGATCAAAACCACGTTTGAAAAAGAACCCGGCAAGCCATATTGCTTCCCATCCATATTGAATGCGGATAGCGCCGTCGGATTAATCCCGGACAAATCGACACCCGTGATTTCCTTCAACACCCCTTTTGCGGCATAAGCCGCGAAATTTTCAATATTCAGCTCAAAACAATCCGGTGCCGTTCCGCCGGCAACTCGGGTCTGCATCTGAGTGAAATAATCGTTATAACCGATTGTTTCGATATTAACGGTAATATCCGGATTCTTTGCATGGAAAAGATCGTACATCTTCTGCAAAGTCTCTTCATTTCCGCCCGATGAGCTGAAATTCGTATATGTTATCGTAACGTTCTTATCCGCCTGTTGCCATGCACTCAGGCTCAACACCAATAAAACAGACAAAACAATCAAAACGAACTTTTTCATTTTCCCTCCTAAAAATGAAATGAGCAAAAGCAACCGGCTCTGTTAAACGTTTCATAAAACAAATCGGTTGCTTTCCTCATATTTTGTGTGATATTTTGCAATTTCTTGCCAAATATTATTTTATTTTCAGCCATACAGGCTCAGAACTACTGAAACGTTTAACTCATTTAATTAGAGTATATCGCGTCTTTTACAATTGTCAATACCCAAAAAAAGAGAACAAAGATTGATTCGTCGATAATTCACGTAGGGGCAGGTTCCAAACCTGCCCAAAATAAATGCCCGTCATCGTAGGGGCGGGTTCTAAACCCGCCCAAACCTAATCGGATACACCCCCGTACGGGCGGGTTCTAAACCCGCCCAAACCCAATCGGATACGCACCCGTACGGGCAGGTTCCAAACCTGCCCAAACCTAATCGGATACACACCCGTACGGGCGCCAAAATAAATGCCCGTCATTGTAGGGGCGGGTTCCAAACCCGCCCAAACCCAATTGAATGTCACGCACCCGTACGGACGGGTTCCAAACCTGCCCGAATATAAAATTATGAATTTTTTCCCGGATGCAATTGATCTTTTTCCCATAAAATCGGATTGTCAAGAATATATTGGGCAATTTGTAAATAGGATTGTTCATCACGGATTATATGTTCGTAATAATTACGCTGCCAAAAAGGAACGCCCTGTGTCTTTCGGAATTCATTGACCTTCCGTGCCGAAAATGTTTTGAATTGCCGCACAATTTCGGATAATGATTTTCGGTCTGCCGGAATATTGGAATGGGATAAATTTTTTCCATCGAATATTTCCCCCGTAGGGGCAGGTTCCAAACCTGCCCTCACCTTATCGTTCCTGACAGACCCTACCCCACCGGTACCTGATCTTTCGCAAATGTCTTCTCTATTCATCCCAACGGAAACGGATTCCGATCGATCAATAATATTTACAATCCCATGAATATGATTCGGCATAATCACAAAGGGTCCTAATTCAATGTTCTGGATATGATTGACCAAATCTAACCACGTCAAATTTATTATTTGGCCAATTTCATTTAATTGCATTGCTCCATCATCAATTTTGCCGAATAAGGCATCGTGGTTGTACGTACATATCGTAATAAAATATGAACCTATAAGAGAATAATCATAGCCTTGCAAACGAATCGAACGACGG
>JALHEL010000365.1 GCA_022837205.1 Leptolinea sp. | reverse complement strand
TATACATTAAGTGTTTTACCTGATTTTTAGCTAGGGGCCTATAGCACCATCAACGGCTAGATTGTGGCCGTTTCCATCCCTTATAGGAAGTTAGAAAAGAAAGACAAGGGGTATAGGTGTCTGCGTCGTTATCGGGTTTCCATCCCTTATAGGAAGTTAGAAAAGGTCGTAGGCGATTGCAGGTCACAGCCGATAGCCGATTTGTTTCCATCCCTTATAGGAAGTTAGAAAAGAAAGACAAGGGGTATAGGTGTCTGCGTCGTTATCGGGTTTCCATCCCTTATAGGAAGTTAGAAAAGATAATCATATTAGACGAATGACGAAACCTGTTTTTTGTTTCCATCCCTTATAGGAAGTTAGAAAAGGACCGACAAGACTTGAAACAGCCGCCTGCAAATCCAGTTTCCATCCCTTATAGGAAGTTAGAAAAGCAATGTACAGAGGTTTTTCTGACACGTTTTCTCTAGTTTCCATCCCTTATAGGAAGTTAGAAAAGGCGTAAAGTTCATTCAGCCGCTGTATCTCCATCCCCAGTTTCCATCCCTTATAGGAAGTTAGAAAAGTCGGAGCTGCTCGGGAAGAGCGAGGCTGATTTCACGGAGTTTCCATCCCTTATAGGAAGTTAGAAAAGTATGACAAAGACGCTGACAAAAGGTGTTTCGTGCATGTTTCCATCCCTTATAGGAAGTTAGAAAAGAAGCATTAAGGAAGAAAAAGAAAATTTATCACGTACATGTTTCCATCCCTTATAGGAAGTTAGAAAAGCATATTTGTTAATTTTAAATAAAGTTGAACGTCTTGAGTTTCCATCCCTTATAGGAAGTTAGAAAAGCTCCTGAATGTTTTCCTGGTCACTCCATTTTCCATGGTTTCCATCCCTTATAGGAAGTTAGAAAAGTGGTGTTTTTACAGGTGATGTGAGTGCACCTAATACGTTTCCATCCCTTATAGGAAGTTAGAAAAGTCCCTGGGTCAGAAAAAGCCGCCTGCTCTGGCTGGGGTTTCCATCCCTTATAGGAAGTTAGAAAAGCAAGGAGGTGCTCAAACGATGCCACAAATTCATTGGGTTTCCATCCCTTATAGGAAGTTAGAAAAGAGGCCAAATTTCAGCGTCATTGGACATCCATTCAGTGGTTTCCATCCCTTATAGGAAGTTAGAAAAGCATTCACAAAAACAACCGGCGCAACACTGTAAAGCGGTTTCCATCCCTTATAGGAAGTTAGAAAAGCAGCTGGTGAGGATTGGAGCACAATATCAGATGGGTAGTTTCCATCCCTTATAGGAAGTTAGAAAAGCGGGCATACTCTATCTGCTGAACAACGTCGGCCCATTGTTTCCATCCCTTATAGGAAGTTAGAAAAGAGGACATGCAAGATAATGTTCTTGATATGTTTGACGGTTTCCATCCCTTATAGGAAGTTAGAAAAGCCGAACGGTGAACGGGGGGAAAGGATGGCAACACATGTTGTTTCCATCCCTTATAGGAAGTTAGAAAAGAATATCTTCTTCTACGTCTAAAATCTGCTTGTCCGAGTTTCCATCCCTTATAGGAAGTTAGAAAAGGGAGAACATTATAAGCATGTTGGAAGGGCTACCGCCTCGTTTCCATCCCTTATAGGAAGTTAGAAAAGTCCCTGGGTCAGAAAAAGCCGCCTGCTCTGGCTGGGGTTTCCATCCCTTATAGGAAGTTAGAAAAGTTTTAACATGCTCCGAGAGCTTCGGAGCGAATTCAAGTTTCCATCCCTTATAGGAAGTTAGAAAAGGATAATACCGTATCAAGCGTAACAATCACGCTTGAGTTTCCATCCCTTATAGGAAGTTAGAAAAGGTCTACAAGCTCAAGAGGCAATCCTTCTGATGACAGAAGGTTTCCATCCCTTATAGGAAGTTAGAAAAGCTTCCGCGCCTCGCCCGAGAATCTCTACGCTGGCGGTTTCCATCCCTTATAGGAAGTTAGAAAAGGCCGAGATCGTCAACGCTGACAAGCTTACCACTACGCGTTTCCATCCCTTATAGGAAGTTAGAAAAGCAGATACGCCGTGGGGGGTCTGGACAATGGACACAGGGTTTCCATCCCTTATAGGAAGTTAGAAAAGCC
>JALHEL010000364.1 GCA_022837205.1 Leptolinea sp. | reverse complement strand
GATATTAAATCAGGGCAGATGATCGCTTCGATCGATGTCGGACCGGATGGCAGCGGGAAAAGAACGGCGCGCAAGGTTTTTTCTCAGCATGAACCGGGAAGCACATTGACGCCCTTTGTTGTCTTATCCGCATTGAATCGGGGAATCTCCCTTTCCAGCATGGTTTGGGATTTGGCTGAACAGAGATATTATTTGCCGTCGGGATATCAAAATCCCGACGGACGTTTACAAGGTCCGATTCGCTTACGAACCGCGGTTGACGAAGATATCATGGGACCGGTTGCCGAAATGCTTCGGGAAGTCGGAACCGCTCCCGTATGGAATCAAGCGACTCAATTCGGAATCACCGGTGTGAATGCCAGAACGCCGGAAAGTATTCTCTTCAACGGCGGTTCCGTTACCGTAGATATGTTGGCAAATGCTTATCTGCCTTTTGCGAACCAGGGAAGATTGGTCGGAACGATATACGATGATATTCCCCGTCCGAAAACCATTTTATCGATTACCTCACCCAAGATGGCTGAAATCCCTGCTCAAATGCGTTCCGGAATTTCGTTATTGGATCCGGGCTTGGCCTACCTGATGGTAAATCTGTTAGCGGAAGATAAACAATCCTATCGCTATTTCAATCGTCCAGCGGGGACCAAAGTCGGAAGAGTCCTCAATTCAAATGATTTTTGGATGATCGGTTTTACCCCGGAAATTATGACAGTGGTTTGGCTCGGAGGAACGCCGAATGGCACCGGAACGGATCAGGCGGCGATTTTGCTTTGGCAGACCATCATGGCTGCGGCAGTTAAGAATCAACCGATCACCGGTTGGAGTCGCCCGGAAACCGTAAGCCAATTAATGGTTTGTAACCCTTCGGGAAAACTGCCTACCGACAGTTGCCCCGATACGGTAAGTGAAGTATTCTTGGCAGGAAATGAGCCAACGGAATATGATGATCTATACGTCAGGATCCCCATTAATCGAAATAATTTAAAAATGGCCACCGCCTATACTAAATTTGCCGACATTGAGCAAAAAGTCTATATGAATCTCCCCAAGGAGGCAAATGATTGGGCGATTGATAACCATATCGAAACAATGCCGGCAGAGTATGACCCGATCCCGGAAATGGACGCATCTACCGTAAAAATTTATCAACCGATAAATTTCAGCATATTCAAGAAAACCGAAAGTCGGACCGATCCGTTGGAAATCAAAGCCGAGATTAACATTCCCGAAGAAATTCTCTCCGTTCAGGTTGTCCTCGGGAAGGGCTTTTATCCGGATAGATGGTACGAATTAAACAACTCTTCCGAAATTAATAACGGACGTTGGACTTTGGCGAAATCGGATTGGTCTGCGTTGGATCCGGCTTTATATGATTTGCGAGTTTCCGTTATTACGAAAGATCTGAAATATTATCGGGCGGATCAATATTTCAGTGTGCAATAGATTGAAAGCATTTTCGATAAAATCATACAAGGTGATTAATCTTTTTTGAAAAAAAAGAGAGTTGGTACCCTCTTTTTTTGACTTCATTTTGTAATTTGATCGATTCCGTTCTGAGCCGCTTTTACCGGCGTATTAAAATCTGATCGACTGATTTTCTGGGACGGGGATTCGGTATTTCAGCGGGATAGCCAAGCGGCGAAACTGCCACAACCGTATATGTCTTCGGTAAATCAAGCACTTCTTTCACCTGTTCCGGATCAAAAGAACCCAACCAACAAGCCCCTATCCCCAAATCGGTCGCTTCCAAAATCATAAAAGACAGAGCAATAGAGCAATCGATTGTCGCAGCGGATTGACCGCAGCTCATCATTCGATTATCTTCCGAACAAACAACAATCGCCGCGGGAGCTTCCGCCACAAACATTTGGTCATGGCAAGCGTGAGCCAGTTCGATTAAATTCCTTTTATCTGTGACCAAAACAAATTTCCAACTTTGCTGATTACTTGCGGAAGGTGCCAATCGCCCGGCTTCGATAATAGAATCCAGTTTCTCTTGTTCGATATTTCGACTTTCGAATTTCCTGATACTTCTTCGTTTTCTGATGACATCCAATACGCTCATAGGATCCCTCCCTTTTCTGATAAGTTCAATAATTCGCTTTAC
>JALHEL010000363.1 GCA_022837205.1 Leptolinea sp. | reverse complement strand
GGCCGAACCAATTCCAGCCCGATAAAATATTCACAGGAAAAAAGTGCCGTTAACGAAGAAAAGAATCCGGCGATTGTGAGCAGGATACCTTTCCATGATTGTTTCTCCAAAAAACCGGAATCAAAAGCTTTCAGCATGCACCAAATGGAAAACAAGCATAAATCCAATGATGCGAAATGCAAAATATATTGGACTGCGATCGGTTGTTGGTGAAAGCCGGGATAAACGGCAAAGAGTAATACGGCTCCGCTGACAACGCGCGGAATATCCCTCCAAACCATTTGCAAGATTTTGAAAAACAAAAAGACAGCCAACCAGCGCTGAAGAAGCAATAAAAGGTGATACGGGAAAACATGTTCTCCGAAAAGAGAAGTTGCCAGAATATAGATCCATGCGGAATACGGCCGGTCCCAAGCGACAAAAGCGGGAAATCCGGCGGTACCGTTCAGATGATATTCATAGATATAAATCCAGTCGTCCCCATAGAAACTGAACCAGCCTAAAAATACCGGAACCCCATAAGCGATCAGAATCGCCAAGGTAAACAGGACCGGTAAAGAAGGCCGGTTGCTTCCGGAGGATGACTTATTGGTCATAAATTTATTTCCCGATTGATCGAATCACTTGGAATTTGAAAAATCCCGGAATGAAATAGCTGAGAGAATAATCAATCATTCGATCTTTTTTGTCATAAAGATAAGCTTCCAACCTGAGGAGACAATCTCCTCTTTGAAGCTGCATTTTTTTCGCGATAGCGGTTGTGGCGGGGAAAGCGGCAACCAATGTTTTGGAGTATGAGAGTTCCGGCTTCCCTCGTCTCAGGAATAAATCCAACACCGAGCCGGTGAACCCTTTATCAAGATCTTCCTCTTCCAAAACATCCGGCAATACATTATCGATTAAATATGCCACCGGACGGTCAGCGACCCAGATCACTCTTGAAATTCGGATAACGGGATCACCCTGTTGGATACCGAAGTGTTTGGCGAGTTCTTCATCGGTTTTGATGTGGTTGATTTCCAGATATCCCATCTTCACATCCAACCCCAGCCGTTTTGCCTGTGTTTCGATGCTTTCAAGCACTTCCAGCCCGCTTTCGATGTTTTGCTTTTGATCGAGGACAAAAGTTCCGACTCCCTGTCGGCGACGGATCAGCCCCTGACCTTCAAACGTTCGCATCGCTTCGCGCAACGTCGCGCGAGACACGCCTAAACTTGCCGCCAATTCCGGCTCGGATTTCAGTCTGGTACCGGGAGGTGTCTCTTCAATAATTTTTGCTAAGTCATTATTCAGTTTCTGAAAAAGGCTGAGATTCTCATAATTGTTTTCTTGGTTTTTCATCTAATCACCTGATTCAATAATTTCTCACCAATCCGGCAGCGGCTTTATTATGTCGTTGTACCAGATCCGGCACATTCACGGTCATTAATTCCCCGTTTTTAACGATTGCTTTTCCTTGGACATAATTGAAATCAACCCAGCCCGGGTTGCAGAATACCAATGCAGACAGCGGATCGGTCAAGCTGCCGGTATAGCGTAATCGATTCATATTGACGGCGATAAAATCGCCGCATTTTCCCGGTTCCAGAGAGCCGATATCTTTTCTGCCCAGAACCGCCGCTCCGCCGCGCGTCGCAATTTCCAGCACTTCCCGAGCGGTGATTAATTTGGGCGCATTTTCACCGCTGAGCGAAGCGCCCATCAAACCGGCACGAAGGCGTGCCATCAGGAGAGCCTGGCGAACTTCCGCCAACATATGGGAGCCGTCATTACTGGCGGACCCGTCCACTCCCAACCCGACGTGAATTCCTTCCCGTAAATATTCCATCAACGGAGCGAAACCGGAGCCGAGACGCATATTCGATGACGGACAGTGAGCGACTCCGCAACCGTATTTCTTATAAACTTGTATATCTTCCGGACTGACATGGACGGAATGTGCAAACCAGACGTCATTTCCGAGCCAATCGACCGAAGCCATATAATCTACCGGTCTGAGGCCGAATTTTTCGAGTGTAAAAGCTTCCTCATCCTCTGTCTCCGCCAAATGGGTGTGCAAATGGACTCCGTAGTGACGGGCTAATTTTGCGCTTTCCCGCATTAATTCGGT
>JALHEL010000362.1 GCA_022837205.1 Leptolinea sp. | reverse complement strand
TTTCGTTATTTTCTTTTATTCAACTTTTCAATTATCTGTTGTATTTTACCCAGATTTCCGAATTAAATTCTTTGGTACTTACCGATCTGTATTCTAAAATGAATTGTTTCTGTCTATTTTGTTTTTTCTTTGTTGATGACCAGTTTCCCGCCTAATTGCAGTGCGGCATTAACCAGCGGTCCCTGAGATTCAGGTTGGCGGTTTTTTTTGCCCAGAATTGTCAACGCCACACCGACCGGTTTTCCCAACACATTTGAGATGGCGGCGCTGGTCCATAGCATGCTTTTCCGGCTGTTCTCCATTTGATTCTTAATTGTCTCTCGCGGGAATCCGAGATAGAGAACGCCGTCTCGAACTTCGAGCAGCTGCGCATGATTTAAAGTCGCATCCAGAATCGCATCATGTTTTTTTATCAGTTCTCGGACTTTTGTCCAATTTTTTTCGATTTCTTCTTTGGTAACCGAAGGATCCGGTTGTTGTCCTTTCCGGATAAAAACTTTGGCACCGGCATAATCATCCGCCTCTTCCGTAAGTTCCTCTTCATCCGGCAGAACGGACGCTGCTTTTTTAGCCGGCTGATCGTTTATAACCGGCGATTGGATAAAGACGGGTTGGACCGGTTTCTTTTCTTCGCAACTTTCGGCTGTCGCCAGTTCCAAACTCAGCCCGGGGTACCAACCGGTGCGACTGTCTGTTACGGCTTGATCAAACAGCCGGATCATTTCGATCACCTGATCCACCGTCAGTTTAGCGGATTGTTTTGCCAAAATACTTTGAATTTCAGCCGTTATTTCCAAAGGCTTTCTGGAACCCATTTGGATAACCAATATCATCCGCAAGTGCTCCACCATTTGGCGAGCAAACTGTCTGGGGTCCGAGCCGGAATCCAATGCCTGATGAAGGATGTCCAAGCCTAACCCGGCATTGTGATCAATAATCGCATCTACCAATTGAATCACAGCTTGATTTGACGACACTCCCAGGATCGATTGTGCGGCTTGCAATGTGATTTTATCGCCGGTAGAGGATAATTGATCCAACAATGAAACGGCATCGCGCATTGCGCCTGTGGCTTGCCGTGCAATCAATGTGAGAGCTTCTTCTTCATAATCAAAATTTTCTTTTTCGCAAATGTGTTTCAACCAACCGACGATTTCGGTAACCGGAAACCTGCGAAATTCGTGGTGTTGGCATCGGGAAAGAACCGTGGCGGGAATTTTCTGGATTTCGGTGGTCGCTAATATAAACATAGCGTGAGCGGGCGGTTCTTCCAACGTTTTCAACAGGGCATTAAAAGCGGCGGTGGAGAGCATATGGACTTCATCGATAATATATACTTTCATGCGACCTTGAGCCGGCAAAAAATTAATTTTGTCACGTAAGTCGCGGATATCATCGACACCGGTATTGGAAGCGGCATCAATTTCGATGATATCCATAAAACTTCCATCCAGAATCGAAAGGCAGTTTTCGCAATGATCGCAGGGACGATTTGCCAAAACAGGATCGGTGCAATTTGCCGCACGAGCAAGCATACGCGCTATCGTAGTCTTTCCGGTACCGCGCGGGCCTGAAAACAAATATGCGTGGGTTAATCGATCGGAAGCGATTGCGTTACGAATTACACGGATAACCTGTTCCTGCCCGACGAATTCGTCCCAAGTCCGTGGACGCCATTTTCGATACAATGCCTGTGTTGACAATCTGACCCCTTTTTTCGCTCGTACCAAACGAGAAATATTTCTTTCTCAATTATACCGCTTGGATATTCTTGAGAAAAAAGGATTGGAAAGTGAGAATCGGTATTAAAACCGCGAAAAACAAGTATGTCCCGAATATAAAAGAAGTGATATTAAGGGATTCGATAAGTCGCCTGAATATTGCCGTCAGGGTCTTTTAATACTACCGTCTCACCGCTTTGCCAAGTGGCTTCCGTAAGTCCCCAATAAAGCTCGAAAGGAGTGTTATGCCCCGAGCGGGAATATAAAGGGACGATGATGCCTTTTCGAATTATTTGAATATTGGGGAATGTATATACGTTCCCATCGGCATCTTCCAATGTCCAATTTTCAAGCTGGACGGCGGTATCGGCGTTGCTTTTAATGTAAACGGCTTC
>JALHEL010000361.1 GCA_022837205.1 Leptolinea sp. | reverse complement strand
TTCTCTCTGTTCTACTCCAAATCTATGTTGTTCATCAATAATGGCTAATCCTAAATTTTTGAATTGTACGATATCTTCTAAAACCGCGTGAGTTCCTATTAAAATTGAAAGTTCACCACTAAGAAGTTCTTGATGAATAATCTTTCTTTCCGAAGTTTTGGTAGAACCAGTTAACAGTCGAACTTTGATATCTGTTTTTTCTAAAAGTTCCTGAATGGAGTTAAAATGCTGTTGCGCTAAAATTTCCGTCGGAGCCATCAGACAACTCTGAAAGCCGTTGTCTAAAGCGATTAACATGGAAAGAAGCGCGACCATTGTTTTTCCTGAACCTACATCGCCTTGAAGAAGTCGATTCATCTGAATGGGCTTTTTCATATCAGTTCGAATTTCCTTTAAAACTCTTTTTTGAGCATTAGTCAGTTCAAACGGAATATAATTGTTATAAAACTTGTTGAAATTTTCACCGATTTTAGGAAACGGATTTCCGATAACGGTCGCTCCGGCCATAGCCGCAAAACTCGAGGGTGGAACCGGAACCCACAAGTCTTCGCAGATTTCGATAAAAAAGCTGAAATGTTTAATGTTGGCGATTTTAAAAATGATATCGGCGCCAAAAGTGATATCGTTCTGCCCGGCCAGTTTAATTTTTGAAGAGAAAGCGGCGTCCGCCGGTGTGAACTGGCGGGCTTCATAAAATTCGCGATAATTTGGCAGATAGGATTTCACCGCAACGCCCAGAATCCGTCCGCGGTAGAAAACGACGGCGCAGTTGAACAACCGGCAATCGACCTGCAGCGGCGCGCCGGCGATCATAACGATGTTAATTCTTGCCGAGGCCTTTTTGACATCTGCAATGGCTTGCAGCGTTCCCTGCAGAAGCGCATCCTGGTGAAACAGATCTTCGTTGGAATAGGCCGACAAACCCATTTCGGGAAAGACAGCCAGAATGGCTTTCTGTTGCGCCGCCTGGCGGGCCAGTTCGATGGTTTTCTTCGCGTTGAAAACGGGATCGGCTACTTTGACTTCCGGTATGCAGACCGCCGCGCGAATAAAGCCATGCTGATACAGGTTGAAAAAATTTTTCGATTTGTTCGCCGGCATGCCATTACCCCTTTTCTACGAGAGCGTACGCGCTGTGATTATGAATGCTTTCAAAATTTTCCGCTTCAATACAATACCAGGTGAAGTTGTCATCCTTGTTCAATTTCACGGCGACACTGCGGACAACATCTTCCACGAATTTCGGATTTTCAAAGGCCTTTTCCGTAACGTATTTTTCGTCAACGCGTTTCAGAAGAGAATACACTTCGCCGCTCGCGGAATCTTCCACTATTCTGATTAAATCTTCAATCCAGAAAAATTTTTTGAAGCGGACTTTTGTCGTCACGACACTTCTTTGATTGTGGGCTCCGTATTGGCTGATTTCGCGGGAGCAGGGGCAGACGGTTGTGACCGGGACAATCACTCCCACGAGAAAATCCGATGTTTCGGCGTTGCTTTCTCCGGCAAAGATACAACGGTATTCCATCAGGCTCTTTGCCTTGGAAACGGGCGCCGTTTTTTCCAGGAAATAAGCAAATTCAATTTCCATGTGGGCGGAATGGGCATGCAGCTTCTGCCGCATTTTCTCCAGAATAGTCCGGAACGTTTTAATATTGATCTGGCCTTTGAATTCATTGAGCGCTTCCACAAAGCGGCTCATGTGCGTTCCCTTGAAGTGGTGCGGCAGGTTCACATACATGTTGATCGTTGCGTTGACCAACTGCGTTCCCTTGGCCCGGTCAAGTACAATCACCGGGTATTTGATATTTTTTACGCCGACCTTTTTAATATCAATATTGCGAGAATCTTTCTGGCTTTGAATATCAATCATGGCACTATGCTCTTTTCATCATTGGCGTTCTTACCGGGTGTACGACACGGCGGCGTTTTCCGATTCCCAGATTTTGACCCGAACCATGTGCACACCGGCCGTTTTGACTTTTTCATCCATCTGATCGTAAATATATTTTGCTATGTTTTCCGCCGAGGGATTGATGCCTTTAAAATGGGCCAGCGCGTTGAGGTGTTTGTGGTCGATATCGTCAAGAATTTCCCCCAGGATTTTTTTTAAAAACCGGAAATCGATCAAAAGACCGTTG
>JALHEL010000360.1 GCA_022837205.1 Leptolinea sp. | reverse complement strand
GAATGCCGGCAGCCAGCACTTCTGTTTGATCCTCTTTTTCGATGACATATACATCGTTTGCACCGGTCTCCAAAATTTCCTTCACTTTACCGATCCGCGAACCATCTATCTCAAACACTTCCAGACCAATTAATTGATGAAAATAATATCTGCCTTTGGGGAGTTTCGGCAAATCGATTCTATTCACAAAGACGAATTGATTGCGTAACTCCGATGCTTTTTCGGGACTGTCGATTTCAACGAATTGAACCAAAAAGAACGGAGGCATGGACCGAGCAGATTTGATGACCATGGGAGCCCGACTCGTTCCGACAAAAACTTTCCTCCCGGAACGAATCCGTTCGGGAAAATCCGTCATCGGATCCATTATAACGGCACCGTTGATGCCATGCGACCGATGAATTTTTCCGATACAAATAAATTCAGGCTCGTCAATATTTGACGAGCCTTGTTGATTCAATTCCTGTTGATCCCGATGACTTTTCGCCTTCACTGTGAAATCCAACGACTTAAGAATCGGGTTCTATTACATCCAATGAAATTTGCCTGCCATCTCTTGCGGAAGCGACTCGAAGCAATAAACGGATCGAATTGGCAACCCGTCCGCCCTTGCCGATAATCCTACCCATGTCTTCCTTGGCAACATGCAGCTCTAACCGCACTCGGTTACCGCTTCGCTCCTGCGTGACGCGAACACTGTTGGTATCTTCAACCAGTGAAAGTGCGATGTATTCTACCAAATCCTTGGCAAAATCACCCTTATTGGAAGAATTTCTCTGCATTTTGACATCTTCTTTGTGCTGCATTATGACTTCAGCGCAGCTTCACGTGTTTTTACATTGACTTTGCGTTGAGCATAATAATTATTTGCTTCTTCCATCAATGCATCGATTGACTCACCCTTTTTGTAGCGTTCAAATCGGTCCATTAATCCTACGCTTTTAAATAATTTTACGACAGATTCACTCGGCTGAGCTCCGTTGCTCATCCAGTAGTAGATTCTGTCTTCCTTCACCTGAAAAGTGAACGGTTCTGTGCGAGGATTATAAGACCCGAGAATTTCAAGAAACCGACCATTCCGCGGGCTCTCTTTATCTGCGGCTACAATTCGGTAGCTGGATTGATTTTTCAAACCATTTCGGCGTAATCGAATACGAACCATTTTAAATTTTTTCTCCTGTTCCTTCTTTTTTGACTTAATTATTCGCTGTTGCTTCTCTGAGATGAGGGTTGCGCTGAAGGAGTGCGCAGGGTCTAAAAATCATCAGAGTCAAAACCAATCAGCGAAACAGATTGGAAAGACCCCTTCCACCTGTTTTTTGCATCGTTTTCATCATTTTTTGACTTTCACGAAATTGTCGTAAAAGCCGGTTTACTTCCTGTACATCGGTCCCTGATCCGCTGGCAATACGTCGTTTCCGACTTGCATTCAGAATATCAGGATTTTCTCTTTCTTTCAATGTCATCGAACTGAGAATCGCTTCTGTGACTTTGAGACTTTTCTCAGCTTCTTTCGGATCAATTTGTTTTGCCGCCTGTCCTAAGCTTCCCGGCAACATTCCCAAAATCTGCTGCATCGGACCCATCTTCTTTACCTGTCGCAACTGGGTGGCAAAATCCTCCAGGGTGAATTTGCCTGAAAGCATCCGATTCGCTTGTTGCTTTGCCTGTTTTTCATTATAAACAGACTCCGCTTTTTCAATAAGCCCAATGATATCACCCATTCCCAAAATACGTGAGGACAACCGAGAAGGATCATACACCTCTATCGCATCTAAACCCTCACCGGTTCCCAAATATTTGATAGGGACACCTGTCACACTTCGAACAGAAATAGCCGCCCCCCCGCGGGAGTCACCATCCATTTTTGACAAAATCAAACCGCTGATTTGAACGGCATCACGAAAGCCTTCCGCAACATGAAGCGCTTCCTGACCGATCATCGAGTCGACAACTAAAAGAATTTCATTCGGATGCGTTATTTTTTGGATAGCCTGTAGCTCTTCCATCAAAACATTATCAAGTTGAGATCGACCGGCTGTATCAATTAAAACGATACCGAAGCCGCCTTTTTTTGCATATTCCAACGCTTGGCGTGATAATTCGGGAGGTTTTATGCCTTCTTTGGTAAAAACTTCAACATTGATTCGTTCCCCGAGTGTC
>JALHEL010000359.1 GCA_022837205.1 Leptolinea sp. | reverse complement strand
AGCCCCGATTCAAGGTATTGTGAGAATCGGGAACAAATGTTGAATCACTTGGATGAATGGCAAGAGATTCGAAATCGACTCGATTATGAAATAGACGGTGTCGTCATAAAAATCAATGATTTGCGCATAGCCGGTAGTTTGGGCTTTGTGGGAAAAGATCCGCGGGGTGCCATCGCATTGAAATTTCCGGCACGGGAAGCGACGACTAAACTGTTGGATATCGGTGTAAATGTCGGACGGACAGGAGTGATCACTCCCTATGCGATTTTATCTCCGGTAGAGATAGGCGGTGTTGTTGTAAAGCAAGCGACATTGCATAATTTTGATTTTATTCGAGATCGGGATATCCGGATCGGAGATACGGTGATGATAAAACGAGCGGGCGATGTAATACCCTATGTGATCGGACCTCTGACAGAAAAAAGAGACGGGACTCAGGTTCCTTATGTTATGCCTGATCGATGTCCTTCCTGCGGACAACCTTTGGAACATCTTGAAAATGAAGTTGCCGTTTATTGTGTCAATAATGCCTGTCCGGCTCAATTGGTGCGAAATGTAGAGCATTTTGCTTCACGCGAAGCAATGGACATCAATGGATTGGGCATAAAGATTGTCGAACAGATAGTGCAAAACGGATTGATAAAAGATGTGGGCGATCTCTACAGCCTGAAGAAAGAAGATTTGCTTTCCCTCGAAGGATTCGGAGATAAGAAAGCGGAAAATCTGATCACGGCGATTGAAAATTCAAAAAAACAACCTTTGTCACGATTAATCAATGCGTTGGGAATTCGAGGAGTCGGAGAAGTGATGGCAATTACATTGGCTGAACATTTTCCTTCATTAGATCAATTAAAAAATGCCACAGCCGATGATCTGATGCAAATCGAAGGGATCGGTCCGAATGTCGCTCAAGCCATCTTGGATTGGTTTTCGCGTGATACAAATCAGATGGTTTTAAAAAAATTACAGAACGCAGGTGTATGGCCTGTCAATATGGAAGCCGCTGAATCCGATAAGGCTCCACAAGTTTTAGCGGGAAAAACAATTGTCGTAACAGGAACTTTATCTCATTTTACCCGCGATGAGATAAAAGATTTTATTTTGAAACATGGAGGAAAACCGACTGAAAGCGTCAGCAATAAAACTTCTTTCGTGATTGTCGGCGAAAATCCCGGATCGAAACGGGATAAAGCAATCGAATTGGGGATACCGCTGTATACCGAGCAGATGTTTCTCGATATGGTCGGAATAGAGAAAAATGGTCAAAGGACGATTGACTGATACTTTTTGAAATATCATATAAAAAAATAATCATTTGATCGAATAAATTGTGTTACGATAAATTACAAATAATACGGAATCGTGCCGAGTATATTTAATTCAACGAAAGAGGAGGAACGATGGGACTTGTTTCATGGTTGGTTGTCGGTGGCTTAGCCGGTTGGATCGCCAGTAAGATTATGGGGAAAGATGCCAAAATGGGATTGATGGCTAATATTGCAGTAGGAATTATCGGCGCATTAGTCGGTGGATTTGTTCTGCAAATTTTTGGAATCGGCGGTGTAACGGGCATTAATCTGAGAAGTGTTTTGGTAGCGATTTTGGGGTCTTGTATATTGCTTTATATTATGAACAAAATAAACAGATAGATTTTATCTTTTCAATGGAAAAGACTTCTGCTATTAAAAAGCACCGCTTCCATTCGGAGCGGTGCTTTTTTTTAAGATTGATTCAATATGAAAAGAATTATTTGACGTCAGCTTTCCATAGACCATGAAGGTTGCAGAATTCATAAACAACCAACGGCTTATCTTCACCGATGAGGAAAACCGCTTTCGGCTCATCGCCGGGATTTAATTTCTTCAGTTGGCCGCCTTTCTCAGTCTGCAAATAGATAAATTGGATAAAATGTTCGGGAGTCATCGGATGTAAAACACTTCCGACGGCGACTTCGATTTTATTATCTGTGAACTTGACAACGGGGACATGTTTTTCTTGAGCGGCATCGGTACTGTTCGCTTTCAGAATCACCATTTCTTCCCCGCAGCATATTGTCGGAGTATCTCGGTCAACTCCCGGGATAAGAACTTTTCCACAATGTTTACAATATAAGAATTTTTGTTCCATATTTCCCTCCTCAAACGAAATGATTTGGTATATAAAATT
>JALHEL010000358.1 GCA_022837205.1 Leptolinea sp. | reverse complement strand
ACATCCGAAAGCAAAGGGGCGATGATCGCAATGTCGGAAGGTTCAACATTTTGACGGTTGATTAATTCGGCGACATCCTGTGCCGCCTGATGAATCATTACCGGATAAGGATGAAACGATTGAAAGATATAAGCTGTTTTCGGGTTTGCGGAAAGCGTTTCGGTCGGTATCCACGGGTTTTCTATCGCATGGATCATGGCTCGGATAGCCGGTTCGCAAATAAAAGAGTCAGTAAACGTCCGTTTTACCGGACATTTTTCGGAAAGGCGGAAAGCGGAATTGGTATCACTCCCCATAAAATTACGAAATCCACCCAAATGATCCATGACCATAAGGACCGATTCACAAGATTCGCCGAGAATTTCCGCGAATCGATGAGCTGCGGGGATATCTTCTTCTATGTTGTCATAAATGAGATGATGATAATTTGTTTTCAGCCATTTTTGGAATCGGTCAGACGGGAGGAGAAAATTCTGAAAGATTTCAACTTGAATCGAATAATCCAAGAGATTATTTTCGAAGCATACTTTTCGAAAAAGATTTCCGCATTCCTGTACCTGGTCAAAAACAGTTAACATGGCGGAATCTCCACTCCAGCTCGATCGCATTCTTTGCGCATAGCTATCGAAAGAAAATTCTGCTGCCGCACATTTATGTAGAGCGATTTGAATTTGGTTATAAATTCGACTCAAAGGCATACGGAGCGCGCTGAAATAGCCGGCTTCGATTTTCGGTTTAATCAACTCTGCCATAAGAATTTGAGAGGTCTCGATGGTTAGAAAAATCGGACTTTTTTCCGGAGAAGCAAATCCCGCTTCTTCCGCCACAACCGGCCAGAATAATTTAATGGCTTTTTGAATCAATCCGTTGTAAGTATTGACTGTCGCTCGTTTTCCCTCGACTGAGTAAGTCTCGTAGTATTTTTGGGAAGATGTTTTGGAGGGCAGTAAAACCAACACTTCGGAACCGCTGACCGGCGAATTTAAAATCTTCCGCAGCCTTTCTATGGCTGCGGTTGTTTTTCCGCACCCCGCTTTTCCGTCCAAGAAAATATGCTCGGAAAGCGGTAATGCGATTAATTCATTTTGTGCTTCGGATAACCGAATTGATGCCACCATGATCAAATTGAGTATACCTTGAAATTTCTCGAATTCGCGAGGGAACATTAACGAATAAAAAACGTATAAAAAAGAGAGAAAATGTTTCTCTATAATAACGTATCTTTGTCAGGTAGAATTAGAAGGAAGAAAGAAACTCGTGGGAAATTCGGAAGAAGAGGGAAAAATGAACAAAAAGCACAGGATCTATGTCTCTTTGTTATTCTTTATCACGGTATTGATATTTTCAGAATGTTTAAGCGTCGGTGCTTTTTATCAGGAAGCTGCTGAACCGCCTTACAGCGGAGTGAATGAGTCGGACTGGGCAGCTTTACAAGCTATCTATAACAAAATGACGCCTTATGGGCAAGCAAATTCCGGTTGGGCTACCGGCGGAAATCCTTGTGATCCGGCTTGGCCCGGAATTACCTGTGAGAACGGTGCGGTAGTTAAACTCGATTTCGAAGGCCGAGATTTCTTTTGTTCTATTCCGGAAGAAATTACCCAACTTTCAAATTTAAGGGAAATACGGATGGTGAATATGGGACTCCGCGGCATTATTCCCGAAAATCTGTTCGGCATGCAAAATCTTCAAACAGTTAACTTTTCGCATAACTTATTGACGGGACCTTTACCGCAAGGTTCGAATCAAACACTTCAGACATTAATTATCGAAGATAATAAATGGACCGATCAAAAACAACAAGAATTATCGGCACGTCCGGACTTATCCCTCTGTGAAAGCGTAGTTCAGTATCCGCCGGAAAAAAATATAAATATGGATCCCGGTTTAGACGGAATGATTCCTTCTTCCTTAGGTTATTTTCCTCGATTGACAAAACTGGATTTGTCGGGAAATATGCTTGAAGGGGAAATCCCGAATGATTTAATCAACCTGAATTCCTTAAGTTCGATTGATCTGAGTGATAATAATCCAGGTAATCCGTTAACAATTTCCGACCAGGCATTAGCCGATAAATTGAATGCGCTGCCGGAAAAAAATTTAGACGGAGTCTCTTTTGCCGTTTCAACCGCTGTTGACGAAGAACAAACTCAAATCGCTCAGCAACAA
>JALHEL010000357.1 GCA_022837205.1 Leptolinea sp. | reverse complement strand
CTGATTTCCTGATATCGGAAGGTATGATCAGATAGTTCGGTGATATGGGAAAGGATGGCCACCATTGTTTCGGCACCGGATCGGGACCAACTGCAGCCTCGGGTTTTCAGGCGAATCGCAATGGATTTTCCGACGCCGGCTATCACATCACGGATTCACGAAACAGTATAATTGAATTGCCGGAGGGCTTTTTGAAAGCGAATAAGAATAAAATACGCAACCCTTTTCTGATTTTACTGATTTCTTTGATCGGAATCGGTGTTGTTTCCGGTATCCTTCTATTGACACATCTGCATACACCGACCATAAACAAAGAAGCGGTTGTCGAAGCAATGGTCGAAACGGAAATGATGCAGACAAATACAGCTCCGACAACGGTCGGAAAAGAGACAACAACCCCTACCTCAAGCCAAGCCGCTGCGCAACAAACTCCGGAGACTCAAGAAACAGCGATCGACCCGGCCGTTTATATTGAAAATGAATTTTCTCGGGAAAATTTTGAGACGGCGATCCGCCAACTCTCCGGAGACATCCCTGTTATCATAGACGGACAGGAAACACGGATCGAGACCCGTTACAGCTATGCCATGTTTACCAATCAACCCAACGCTAAAGCGGAAGAGTTTTTGCTCCAAACACTCAGACAATGGGTCCCGGAAAATCAGATAACGGTGGAACCCTATGTTTATGTGGACGGAATGGGAGGTAATACTTGGTACAACCTCATCGTCACATTCCCCGGTACGGTTACGCCGCAGGAACAGATTTTGTTTACGGCGCATTACGACAGTTGCGTTGTCTTCGAAGGGGACCCGATGGTCAGCGCCCCGGGAGCGGATGATAACGGAACCGGCGTCGCCACCCTTCTCGAAGCGGTACGCATTTTCAGTACGATGAAGTTTGAGCGTACCTTAAAAGTGATTTTTTTCAGCGGAGAAGAGAACTTTCAACAGGGCAGTAAGGCTTACGCGGAGCAACATGCCAATGACAATATTACAGCCGTTTTGAATATGGATATGTTCGGGACAGATAAAGATGGCGATCGCTGCTTTGAAATGTATGTCGGTGAATTACCCGGCTCCCAAAAAATCGCCGACCTGCTGCTGCAGACGATTCAAGAAAACCGATTGAATCTAAAAGCGGATTATTTGGTAAGTAACGCCTATGCCAAAGCCGATCAAAAATCATTTTGGGATCGGAATATTCCGGCGATTACGGTTATGGAGAACTTTTTACCCGATTATTCTCCGGGAGGTTGCGAGGGAGTGACCGATCGAACGGATTTTTGGCACCTCCCCGGTGATAAAATTGAAGCGATCAATTTAGAATATGCTTTTGACATCGGCAAAGCGGGGATTCTGACTGTTCTAAAGCTTGCCGGAGCAATACCCGTCGTTCCCAAATAATGGAATCAATTTTGCAACATCATAAACATTAAGGACAATTACCCCCTATGATGAAATTGAAGGGATTTCTAAAAGAATATCGGTATGTAGGTCTTTCTTTTCTGTTATCCCTGGCAATATTTATCGGCCTTTTAGCAAGAATCGGAATTTTCCCTTTCGGACCACGCACGCTGTTCATGAGCGATATGAATTCTATTTATGCCGATTTTTTGGCAGAATATCAACGAGCCCTTCAAGGAAACGGCAGCTTTCTCTATTCTTTTCATGCCGGTCTCGGTTTAAACTTTCTGGCAATCATTGCATTCTATCTGCCTTCTCCTTTCAACTGGCTGTTGGCAGCCATTCCGGAGAAAAATTTAGCGGACGGAATTACTCTGATTACCACCCTGAAAATATCCCTCAGTGCCTTGACCTTTTCTTTTTTCCTTAAAAAACATCTTCCGAAAGAAGATGAATCTCCGCTTTCCGTTGCCTTTGCTGTTCTGTATTCGCTGATGGGATATTCCGTCACCTACCTATTTAACATGATTTGGTTAGATGGAGTCATCCTTCTTCCGCTGATTTTTTATGCGATTGATTTAATTGTCCGAGATAACCGATGGATTCCGGCAGTGCTTCTTTACGCGCTGCTCTTCTTGTCCAATTTTTATATCGGATATATGGTAGGAATCTTCAGCGCTCTTTATTTTCTGGCAAACTTGTTTTGTTTACGGCAATCAGATCGGAAAGTAATCGGAAATAAATTCTTGGTTTTTACCGGTTCGGTTCTGTTGGCAGCAGCTTTGAATGCGGTTCTGTTGATCCCCAC
>JALHEL010000026.1:10969-22459 GCA_022837205.1 Leptolinea sp. | reverse complement strand
TTTAGTATTATCTCATATTATTTCTTATAGTTGAGATAAGCTTCCATGAAGCCATCCAAATCTCCGTCTAAGACAGCCTGGGCATTTCCGACTTCATAATCGGTCCGATGATCTTTTACCATTTGGTAGGGGTGGAGAACATAAGACCGAATTTGACTTCCCCATTCCGCCTTGACGTAATCACCTCGTAATTCACCGAGTTCTTTTTCATGTTCCTGATGTTTTATTTCCAACAGTCTGGATTTCAACACTTTCATCGCATTTTCGCGATTTTGGGTTTGTGAACGTTCATTCTGACAGGTCACGATAATTCCGGTCGGGATATGCAATAGTCGAACGGCAGTTGAGTTCTTTTGAACGTTCTGACCGCCCGCCCCGGAAGACTTAAATACGTCAATGCGAATATCTTCCGGTGGGATGTTTATTTCTTCGGTATCCGGTGCTTCGGGCAATACTTCCACCATGGCAAAAGAAGTATGCCGTCGGTGAGCTGCGTCAAAAGGTGAGAGCCTAACCAATCGATGAGTGCCTTTTTCCGATTTCAGATATCCGTAAGCATACTTACCGGTGATTGTCATTGTGATCGTTTTGGTACCGGCTTCTTCGCCGGGGGTAAAATCAACAATATCCGCTGCATAATGGTGCGTTTCTGCCCAGCGCAAGTACATCCGTTGCAACATCGCAGCCCAATCATGTGCTTCGGTACCGCCGGCACCGGCATGAATCGCGAGAATGGCATTACCGCTGTCATATTTTCCGGAAAGTAAGACTTGGATTTCTTTTTGGCGGATTTCTTTTTCAATCGAGTTTATGTCGTTTTGAAGCTCTTCTCCGATGGATGTATCACCGATTTCCAATAATTCAATCGTGTCATCCACTTTTTCGGATAATCCTTCCCAATCCGAGATTTCATCTTGTAAGTCATTTATTTCTTTCAGCAAATTTTGAGCTTTATCTTGATTATCCCAAAGATCCGGTTTTTGGGATTCTTTCTGCAAGTCCGATAAATGTTTTTTCTTGGTCTCCAGATCCAAATGAGCGGTAAGCTCATTGAGTTTCTGTTTGATGGAATTCATCTTAATAATAGATTCCTGCATCTTTGCTTATTAATCTCCGATTATTCCGTTAACAAAATCTTCGCGATTAAATCTCTCCAAATCATCCGCTTTTTCACCTAATCCGGCATAAATAATTGGCAAATCCAATTCTTGAGTAATTGCAAATGCCATTCCTCCTTTTGCGGAATTATCCAATTTAGCCAGGATGACACCATTAACTTTAACCGCTTCTTTAAAAGCTTTCGCTTGGATAAGGGCATTTTGCCCGGTTGTTGCATCCAATATGATCCAAACCGCATGGGGCGCTCCCGGGAGCGCTTTCCCGATTACACGGTGAACTTTCTTCAGTTCTTCCATCAAATTGTAACGGGATTGCAATCGTCCGGCAGTATCGATTATCAGAATATCCATGTTCCGGGCAATCGCTGCTTGAACCGCATCAAAAGCCACCGCAGCAGAATCGCCGCCTTCTTTGCCTGCAATGACAGGGATATTCAATCGATTGCCCCAAACTTGGAGTTGCTCAATTGCCGCCGCTCGATAGGTATCACCGGCCGCTATCATAACCTTTTTGCCGGCATCCGTATATTTTTTTGCGAGTTTAGCGGTTGTGGTTGTCTTCCCTGATCCGTTGACCCCGACCATAAGAATCACATAAGGTTTGATTTTTTCGGATTCATCCAACGGGTCACGGCTTTCGGGAAGCCTTTGAATCAGTTCATTCTTAAGATAAGCAACCAAGTCCGATGATTTATATAACCCCTGATCTAAAACCGTCTTTTTTAGGGACTCTATTATTTCGTTTGAAGTCTCGACGCCGATGTCTGCCTGAATGAGAATGGCTTCCAAATCATCCCACAGATATTCGTCGATTTCATTCGTTCCTAAAACGGATGCCAGTCTTGAAAAAGTAACTTTCCGAGTTTTATCAAGACCTTTCATCCATTTTGATAAAAATTCAGCCATTATTCCTCTACAATCAAAAAAATTCTTTCCCTGTATTAAGCGGATAGATTATATCATGCTTGAGCAAGTAATTGCCCACATCCTGCGCCGATATCCACTCCGCGGTTGAGTCTGATTGAACAAGGAATGCCGGCTTTGTCTAAAATGGAATAAAAATTATTAATGCTCTCCCTTGAAGAGCCGGTTCGATCATATTTCCGAGTCGGATTCAATGAAATAAGATTAACATGGCAAAGCATCCCTCTCAACAATTTACTGAGTTGGACTGCTTGTTCGATCGAATCATTTAAGCCGCTGATCATCGCATACTCAAAAGTGATTCTTCGTCCGGTATAATCCGTATATGCCTTACAGGCTGCAAGAAGATCTTCGATCGGATATTTTTTGTTGATCGGAATAATTTGATTTCGAATGGTATTTGTCGGTGCGTGGAGGGAGACGGCAAGATTTATCTGCCTTTTTGCTTTCGTAAATTTCTCAATCATCGGAATAATCCCCACGGTTGAGATGGTAATTCTTCGTTCTCCGAAATTAAACCCTTCCGGGTCATTTATCAAATCAATCCCTTTCATAACATTCGCATAGTTATGAAAGGGCTCTCCCATTCCCATTAACACAAGATTGGTTAATTTTCGTTCCTCTTTTTCCAGTTCCTTAACGAAGAAAAAAACCTGCCCCGCAATTTCTCCCGAAGTCAGGTTTCTTGTAAAGCCCATCTGTCCGGTTGCACAAAAAGCACAATTCATTGCGCAGCCTACCTGCGTAGAAATACATATGGTCGTTCGTTCGCGATAACGCATCAAGACTGCTTCTATTTTCTTTCCGTCCGTAAGTCCGAGTAAATATTTATTTGCCTGTTGATTTGAAGAAGATACGTTACGGATTATCTTAACCGGTTGAAATTCAAATGTTTCATCGAGTTTCTCGCGAAGATCCTTAGGAATGTTACTGAAGTTTTGAGGAACAAAATTTAAATTTCGGTAAACAAGGTTCCAAAGTTGTTTTGCCCGATATTCCGGTTCCTGCCATTCTTTCAGAATTGAAAGAAGCTCCTCATAATTCAAATCAAAGAAACAAGTTTTCATAGTTTATCCGTTCTGTTTATTGGGTCAAGATTATTTTTTTGTCTTATTAAAATTTCTGCGAATTCTTCCAAATCTTTACAGATCAGCGTGGGTTGTTTTTGAAAACTTGAAACTGATTCCTTTGTATCAACTCCGGAAAGAACCATTACAGTATGACAGCCCGCATTGATACCTCCGATAATATCCGTGTCATATCGATCACCCACCGCGACTACTTCCGATTTATCCAATCCGAATTTCTCCATAGCAATCTCAATCATATAGGGCTGCGGTTTCCCGATCACAATAGGCTTCTTTTGCGTACATGTTTCGACCGCGCTGACCATTACGCCACCGCCCGGAAGCCAGCCGTTTTCGGATGCCAAAATATGATCCCGATTCGTCGCATAAAATATTGCACCTTCATTGATCAGATGCATGGCAGTCGCTACTTTTTGGTAAGTCATCTCCTGATCCAGACTGACTAAGACAATATCAGCTTTTTCATCCGATAAGGTAAAACCTTCCCTTTTGAGGTAATCTTTCAATGCCTGTGAACCGAAGACATAAATTCGAACGTCTTTCGAATAATTTTTTTTGAATAAATAAGACGCGGCAACAGCCGGTGTAATCACTTGGTCCGGTTTGATTTTTACTCCAAACCCGGCCATTTTTTCTTGATAAGATTCAGGCGTTCGTGTGGAATTGTTGGTTATAAAAACAGGAAAAATATCCGCTTGATCCAATTTGGTAAAAATATCCCGAGTATTTCCGATCGGATTTTTCCCATTCCATAATACACCATCCATATCCAAAAAAATTGATTTTATTTTGGAAAAATCAAAAACTTCCATCAAACCCCCCTAAGTTGATTTAAAATAATTATAATACCGAATAAATTCTTATCTTTCCCCTTATAAGAAACGGCTGCATCAATTTCTTTACCGCTTATTGATCAGGGCTATAGTATAGTCGATGATAAATAAAATACTGTTGTCTCTTAAGAAATGATTTCATAAAGATTGAAAAAACCTCCGGGATATATGTCGGAGGTTTTTTTATGAAGATCAGAAATATTACTTTGTTGGTTCGAGAACTTTATCGATCAACCCGTATGCGACTGCTTCTTCCGGTGTAAAATATCGGTCTCGATCGGTATCGTGAAGGATTGTTTCATACGTCTGACCGGTATGTTTTGCCATAATCTCATTCAATTCTTTTTTCAGTCTGAGAATTTCTTTGGCTTGGATTTCGATATCCGAAGCCTGACCTTCGACACCACCTAATGGCTGATGCATATGGATCGTTGAATTCGGCAGCGCAAAACGATGACCTTTCGAACCGGCTGTTAAGAGCACTGTTCCAAAAGATGCGGTCACTCCGCAAGCTACGGTATTGATCCGATTTGGGATCATCTGCATCGTATCATAAATCGCAAGGCCGGCATAGACCGATCCACCGGGTGAATTGATATAGAACTGAATATCACGATCAGGGTCTTCCCTGCTTAAATAAAGGAGCTGTGCTATGGTCAGATTTGCAATCTGATCGTCGATCTGTGTTCCGAGAAAAACAATTCTCTCTTTCAACAACAGAGAATAAATGTCATAAGCACGTTCACCATAAGCTCCACCTTCAACAACCATTGGCACTACAGCGTTTCTTGGTTTATCCATATTTATTTTTTCTCCTGTCCAATCGGAATCAATTTCTTTCATCCGACGAATCGTTAATTTGATGGATATATAATAACATGAGACACCGATAAGATTTGATAGAAAATTGTTAGAAATATTTAAAAGTGCTGCACCCTTTTGTTTCCAAGTGCAGCACTCAATCCGTATCAATTCGAATTAAACGATCGCCGGTTCCTTTATTCTCTGTTTAGCGATTGCTTCTTTGACTTCTTCACCCGATATGGTCTCTTTTTCGAGCAATAACTTTGTCAAACTTTCCAACGCATCTCGGTTTTCATTGAGAAGATTAATCACTCTCTTGAATTGCTCATCCAAAATACGCTGAACTTCTTCATCGATCAGTTTTAGAGTTTCCGGACTTGCTACGGCTGCCGTTTCATAACTTTCAAGGAACTGATATTGCGGGGTGGCATATCTTACCACGCCCAATTTTTCACTCATACCGAATTCCGTAACCATTCGTCGCGCAAGCTCCGTAGCTTTCTTAATATCATCAGCGGCACCGGTGCTGATTTCATTGAAAATAATCGACTCGGCTGCTCTTCCGCCCAACAAGACCGCTATTTTATCCTCCAATTCACTTTGAGTCATAAGATATCGATCTTCCGTCGGCATTTGCATGGTATAACCAAGTGCCCCTCTTCCTCGGGGAACAATGCTTACTTTTGCAACCGGATCGCCGTTGGGGACAATTTCACCGATCAGAGCATGCCCGCTTTCATGATATGCGACGGCAGTTCTTTCCTTCTCATTCATCACGCGGGTCTTTTTCTCAAGTCCGGCAACAATTCTTTCGATTGCCAACTCGAAATCATCCATATTAACGGAATTCCCATTTCGGCGGGCAGCCAACAATGCAGCTTCATTCATTACATTTGCCAAATCTGCCCCGCTAAAACCGGGTGTCATTCGAGCTGCTCGATCCAAGTCGAAACTGGGATCCAATTTAATATTTTTGCTGTGAATCTGCAAAATTTGTTTCCGTCCGATTAGATCCGGTATAGAAACCGTAACCTGCCGATCAAAACGGCCGGCACGTAAGAGAGCCGGATCCAGAATCTCCGGACGGTTTGTCGCTGCCATAATAATCACCGGTTTCCCTTTATCGGATTTAAACCCGTCGATTTCGGATAACAATTGGTTCAACGTCTGTTCCCGTTCATCATTAGATCCAAATCTTCCGGGGCCGACTCGAGATTGGCCGATCGCATCGATTTCATCGATAAAGATAATTGCGGGAGCGACTTTTCGTGCCTGATCGAATAGATTTCGAACCCTTGCGGCACCGACTCCGACGAACATTTCGACAAATTCCGATCCGCTTGTTTCAAAGAACGGAACATGTGCTTCTCCGGCGGTTGCTTTTGCCAAAAGCGTTTTTCCTGTCCCCGGAGGGCCGACTAAGAGCACACCTTTCGGAATTCTTCCGCCTAATTTTGAAAATTGTTCAGGCTCTTTCAAAAATTGAATAATATCCTGCAGCTCTTCGATCGCTTCATCCGCACCTCCGACATCTTTAAATGTCACATTCACATCTTCCGGTTTGACTTCGGTGGCTTTGCTTTGACCGATACTCATAATTCCGCCCAATCCACCGAAACTGCCTCCCGATTTCTCTACTTGGCGTGAAATTAAATACCAAATAACGCCAAAGAATAGGAGAGGAATTAAATAACCGAGAATGATACTTCCGAGCGGGTTTGCGGGTTCACTGATCGTGTAATTAATTCCGTTCTCATCCAACAATTCAATTAATGTCGGATCTCCGTTGGGCATGGCAACTGTTGTGAATGGAATTTTTTCGTCCTCAGCGGAAGTTGCGTTGGGATTCTTCATCATTCCGACAATTCTGTATTCTCCCAGCAATACATCGGAAACTTCCTTGCTTTTAATTTTGGATTTAAACTCGCTGTAGGTTATTTCCGTTTCACGAACCGTTATCGGCTTGATGATGAATTGCTGAAATAACCACATACAAAGAAAAGCAAAAATCAAATAACTGAGGACATAGTTCAGTTGATTTTGCCCGGATCGATTTTTATCATTTCGATTCTTTTGGGTATTATTTGATTGACTCATTTTATTCTCCGTATAGTTAATTCATTTAATAAAAATCCTGAATTAACTATACGGCTTTTTTATATGAATCTTGTTAATTAGAAAACAAAATCGCTTTTTAAGATTTATTTTCGGAGTCTGTTTCAGATTCCGGCACCTCTATCTTCTCGTTTGAGCCGATTTCTACCGGAAGATCATTCGAAGATTCGGTCTCATTTTGAACGGTTTCGAGATTATCGACAGCCGTTTCCTTTTCACTTTCGGGAGTTGTTTTCTCTTCTTCGATCGCCGGATTTTCGCCCTTTGCGATTGCGATGAGACGATCAAACAATGCATCATTGAAAGATTGGTTCATGGCAGCATTTGTAATATAGTTTGCAATCGCCTGTTTTTCCTTGTTGGTTTTTGCCTTTTGATAATCTATTGCGGCGGTTTCTTGGAGTTTACCGACATTTTCCTTGAAATTATCCATGTTGATTCTGATTTTTTCTTTTGCCGCAAATTCCTGAAGTACCAAACGTCTCTTTAATTGCTCTTCCGCGCTCGGTCTGATTTCTTCATTAAGGAATTTTTCCATATCGGTATTTTTCATCTTCAGATAGGTTTCAAGGTCGACTCCCTGTTGTGCCAATCGTTGCTTAAAATCACTGAATATTTCTTGTGCTTCTTCTTCAAGTGCATTCGGTGCGTATTGGATATCAGCTTTTTCCACCAATTGTTTGACAATTTTTTCGATATATTCATTTTCTTGACTTTGTTGTTTTTGTTTTAATAATCTTTCACGAATATCTTTCAAAAAATCATCAAAGGTCTCGTAATCGCCGAATTTTTTCGCCAACTCAAGATCTTCAGCAGGCATCACCAGGTCTTTAATGCTTTGTACCGTTGTCGTATAAACAACCGTCTTGTTTTTTAAAGTCGGAATCGGAGCTTCTTCGCCGTAAGTATGCTCAACCGTTACGATCTCGTTTGGTTGCGCACCGATAAAATTTTGAGAAAAATTAACAAATGGCCAAGCTGTCTTTTCATCGGAATCTTTGCCGATAATGAATTCATAAGGTCGTTCTTTGATTAACTCTTTCTCGCCGGTTTCCGGATCTTCTTCTTTCAAATCAGCCTTGATTAACACATAGACCGTCTGGCCTTCTTTGGCAGGTCCTTCCGCCGGTTCCGCCGTGGCATAATTCGTTTTTAACTCATCCAAAATTTCCCGAACTTCTTCATCGGTTATAGCGGCTTCCACATATTCTTCGCGAATCTCACGATAGTCGTTCAGTTCTACCGTCGGTGCAAGAGGGACGATCAAACTGAATTTCGGAGGATCAATTTGATCTATTTTATCTAATCTGCCCATTCCCCCCGGTTCAATTTCTCCTTCTTTCAAAATACGTTCATATTGATTTTCGAGAAATGTATCAAGGGCTTCCTGAGCTATCGCGGTATCACCGTAATTGCGCCGAATAATTTCATAAGGCGCTTTCCCGGGGCGGAAGCCCGGAATTTTTGCGTCTTTGGCAATTTTTTTTGCTGCCTGATGCTTTAATGGTTCGAATTCTTCCGGACTGATTTCGACTTCCAATTTGATTTCATGATTTTCAAGGGGTTGTTTTTCGATTTTCAAGATGGCTTCCTCGTTATATATGAATTAATTATTTATCCCGACGGAAAAATCGGCTCCCAAACGATCCGAATTCTTCTCTGTCTGAACAAACCGACCGAATTATCGGACCGAATTTTCAGAATGTCAAGCAGATCGATTTTTCAATCCGATTTTCCGCCTACGATATTATACATTAGGTTTATTCGATCGATATACAAGATGATACAAAATCAAGAATTAAGATATGGAATAATCAGCCTGAATTTCCCTGTTTGGGGGTCATTGGGGATATCGTTCACTACGTTTATTTTATAATGGACGAAATCATATAATTCTTTTTGGTGAAGGATTGTGTCCATCCGCTTCTCGATAGCTTGAATTGCTTCTTCCTTATTTCCTTTAATAATTACGTTCAGAACCAGCATATTGGGTTCAGTCTGAATGATTTGAAATTTTTCAAGCCCCGGCGCAAAGAATTCAACGAAGACTATTGGATGGATAAACTGCCGGTTACCGGCCGGATCTGTAAAAAACAAAAATTCTTCTTCACGGCCGGCAATCGATTCAACCGATCGGAACGGCCATCCGCATTCGCAACTGTTTTCTGACGGAATTAAGTTGTCATTCATTCTGTACCGGATGAGTGGCTGTGTTTTGTTATATAAATTGGTCATAACCAGATTACCGGGTTCACCGGGCTTTGCTTCTTCGCCGTTCTCTTTAATAATTTCAAAAATATGCAAATCATCGAATAAATGAATACCGTTAAATCGGTCACATTGAATTCCCATGCATAAGGATTCCGATGCAGCGTAATAGTTATAAGGCATAATGCCGAAGGCGTTGCGAATCGTTTCTCTCATCTCGGAAGTCAAGGGATCCGCCGAACATAAAATTCGAGTCGGATGAATTTTCAGATTCCCTTTCAACTGTTCGAGAGCGAGCAGATAAACTCCGGAAGAATATCCGCTGAGACATTCGGGTTGAAAATCATTCAACCTAACCAGTGACGGATGGAGCGGCTGGTTCATATCAACCGGTAAAAAATCAAATAACCATTTGGGTCCGGACTTCGCCAGACTGATTCCCGCATAATGTCCATCGGTCACACCGATGAAAGCGTGTTTCGCTTTTCCGATGAAATGGAGCTTGTTTTTAGAAATCCTTGAATATACGGCTGCTTCGGCAATCGCCCAATCATTTGCTCCGTACACGAATATTCCGATTCTTCCCGATGACCCCGATGTATGAATCACTTTAAATTCGTCTTTATATTTTTTATCGACAGAATCAGGGTCTTTGATAAAATCTTCCAACTTTGATTTTCTTAATTGTTTATTGCAGACGAATTCGTCGAAATGATCCATCATCAAGTCTTTATCGATCACCGGTAAGTCTTTCAGTTGAATCAGTTCCGGTCTTTCAATGTCAATTCCGGCTTTTCGATAAAAGTTTCGATAGAATTCTGAATATCTGAGTACATGTCTTAATTGTCGGGAGAACCGATCTTGTTGTATTTCAACGATCTGACTTGATGTCATTTTTTCGGCAGATCCGAGGCAACGGATCATTCGAATAATATTCAAAACAGATGAAGAAAAAGAAGCTTTTACATTCATAGAATTTTTGATTTAATCATATTGCAAAATTAACGAGACGCAGAATCGATTTTTTTCGCTGACTATTAATGAACAAAGCCCTGCTTACAAAAACAAGGCTTTGTTCTAAAAAATATCCGGATTATTTCTTATTTATTGGCACTTGCTTTTACTAAATGATTCATTTTGACGTAAAACAAAATCGCAATAAATTCGGAAAGGCAGGTCAAACCGATGATCAAGCCGATTTTATCTAAATTGTAGAACCAGCCCATCAAAGAAGAGCCGCCTAACAGAGCCAAACCGTAGCCGGTATTGAACACGCCATAACTGGTCCCACGTTTGTGGAAAGGAGCGATATCCGCTATCGCAGACCGCATAATTGTTTCGTGTGTACCCATGACGATCCCAAAGATTACCATACCGGCGATGATCAAGGTGGTTGAATAACTCAAAGTGAGGAATGGCAAAAGAAAAGTAATAAATGGAATTAAAGCGAGCACCAGTAATCCGCCCGTTTTTCTGCCGGTTTTCTTTTTCTGAGAATCGTAAGCTCTGCCGACAATAAGAGCTGTAAGGGCATCGACGATCATCGCTATCGCATAAAGAAGAGTGATATTCCCATCCGACATCAAATTATTAGCCTTCAGATGAAACCCGACTGTGCTGAAATTTACGAAACCCAGAGTGCAGAAAAATGTGAAAGCTGTGTAAGCCCAGAAAGTCGGTCCCAATTTTTCGTTTTGGAATTCTTTGGCGTCCAAAGAAGGAACCAAATGTTCCCGTTCAATTTTCCGGTAAGCAAAAGTGACAAAAAACATTAATAGAATGAAAGGAATTACCAGCACTTTATATCCGAGTTGATAAAAGGAAATTCCGTCTTTTCCGGCCAAATAAAAGACAAGTGTAAAAATTAATGGGCCGAGAAATGCGCCGATTTGATCCAAGGCTTCCTGCAAACCGAATGCAAACCCGATTCCGACTTGGTTTTCCGCCACTCCGGAAACGATGGTATCTTTTGCCGGACTGCGAAGAGACTTTCCGATTCTCTCCAGCAGAATTAAAACAACCAGGATATTCCAGTTCTTTGTAAAGCCCATCAAAGGAATCACAATTAACATTCCGTAACCGATAAAAATAAAGAGCCAATATTTTCCGCTTTTATCTGAAATGATTCCCGAGAACAAACGCAGCATATAACCGAGAAACTCACCGATCCCGAAAACCAGTCCGACTTGTGCGGCATTGATATTTAATAAATTGAAATATTGGCTGTTTGCGCCTCTGGCAGCTTCATAAACCATATCTCCGAGTAAACTGATGATGCCGAAGATAATAATTACGGTGACAACGGGGGTAAAGCGTGAACTTTTCTTATTGACTGTAGTATTTTTTTCCATTGTTTCGCCTTAAAAATAGATATTTCGCATAGCCTTGTTAAGAAGAATA
>JALHEL010000026.1:0-10933 GCA_022837205.1 Leptolinea sp. | reverse complement strand
TATCAATTTATCCGGATGGTAGGGAAGGAGGGGTTTGAACCCTCATGCCTTTCGGCACATGATCCTAAGTCATGCCTGTCTGCCAATTCCAGCACTCCCCCAAAAAAAGAGCGCGTCTACTGAGACTCGAACTCAGACTTCTACCTCCGGAGGGTAACGTGATATCCATTTCACTATAGACGCCGAGCGTGAATTATTTTACCACCGATTTGGATTAATGTTCCGGAATCGATAGATAGAATCGATCTCTGCAGAAGGAAAGATACTCGGAATCAAGTCCCAATGCATCTGCAAATTCATCCGGCCTTCCCATTGCTGAATCTTTTGCAATCATTCTTACATGAATGACCGGCCCCTCATCAGTTTCTTCCGAGACAGAAGCGGATTCTATTAAATCCCGTAAGTTGTACCGCTTCTCACGGCGAATCCGTTCGACGGAAGTTTGGGATAAAAGATGATGAATCTTATTGTTCAAATCTTCGGCGAGAAATCTTCCCGCCGTTTTAATCCGATAATCCGCGCTTTCAATTAATTTTGTTAATGCGGGACTGTAAGCCGGAACTTCTTCCGCCGAATTAATGGATAATCCTAAGGGTGATTGGGAATTAAGTGTCTCAATAAATCGCTTCTTTTGATCTTCCGTATCAAAATCATCTTCCCAATCAAACCAAAGATCAATTAACTCATTTTTCCCTTCCCAGCCTAAAGGGAGCGGCCAAGCTGTAGCTATTTTCGGAGCCGGATGAAATCCTTGAGTATAAATCAATGGAATTTTGGCTCTTAAAAGAACTCGAATCCATACTTTTTGCAAATCCAAATGGCTTATATAACGAAGCGGGCCGGTTTTTTGATACGAGATTCGACAACGGATCATTCGGTTAATTCCCTTTCGGCGGAAAAATTGAGTATCGGACAGAACCATTTTTGTTCTCCGGCTTTTGGTTGAACCAGACGAAACGCTTGATTAATCCCGCAACCGTAACAACCGGTCCGGCAATCGGGTCGCAGGACACCTTCTAAACCGTTTTCGAATTCTTTACGAAGAGTATGTTTTGTCACGCCGGTATCGATATGGTCCCAGGGGAAAACCTCATTTTTTGATCTTTCCCGGTGAACATAAAAATCCGGATCCAACCCGTTTTCGGAAAAAGCTTGCAGCCAAGCTTCCTTGTTAAAATGGTCCTGCCACGCATCAAATTTTGCGCCCAATTGCCAGGCTCGATGAATAACCGCGCCCATCCGTCGATCGCCCCGGGAACACCAAGCTTCAAACATCGTTGTATCCGGATCCGACCAGGTAATTTTAATGCCGGGAGTGGAAAGACCCTTTTTCAGCAAATCCTGCTTTCTTGCAATATTTTCCGGCTCATCGGCTTTCCACCATTGGAAAGGTGTATGGGGTTTCGGAACCAATGTCGCGATTCCTATGTTCAATTGTGAGCGTTTACCGAGATACTTTCGTCCGATTCTAATCACTTTTAAACATAAATCACAGATTGCCAGGACATCTTCATCTGTTTCTCCCGGTAAGCCAATCATGAAATACAACTTAATTGTCTGCCATCCGTGGCTATAAATCATTTCAGCGGTTTCAAGCAATTGTTCTTCCGTAATCGGTTTATTAATCGTTTTTTTCATTTTTTCCGAAGCCGCTTCCGGCGCCAGTGTAAATCCGCTGAAACGGGATCCTTTTAATTTTTCCAAAATATTTACCGAAACCGTATCAATTCTTAAGGAAGGCAGTGAAATATTTAACTTTCTTTTGCCGTACCTATTTTGCAGCGCATCAACGAGCGTTTGAATTTGAGTGTAATCGGAGGAAGAAAGGGAAAGAAGTGCGATCTCCTCATAGCCGGTGGAAGACAATGCGGAGTCAATGGATTCCAGAATTTGCTCGGCCGGTCTTTCCCGTACCGGGCGCGTCACAAAACCCGCTTGGCAAAATCGGCATCCGCGACTGCAGCCTCGCATGATTTCAATCGCAATGCGGTTTTGGACCACGTCGATGGATGGGACGACAAAATGATCCGGCGGGGGCGGTAAAATTGGGAGAATACGTTTTTTTATTCGTTTCGGAAAGCTATCGTTAACCGGATTAATTGCCGAAACCGTTCCGTCTCCGTTATAGGTCGTTTGATAAAAAAGCGGGACGTAAACGCCTTCCACTTTCGAAAGCCAATAAAGCAATTCCGATTTCGGCAATGCCTGTTTTTTCCACAGCTGATATACTGTGACAATTTCGGGGAATACTTCTTCTCCTTCTCCGATGACGAATGCATCGATAAATGCCGACATCGGTTCCGGGTTATAGGTTGAATGTCCGCCGGCGATAACCAAAGGATCTTCTTCAGAACGTTCGGCGGCGAAAACGGATAAACCGGACAGGTCCAAAAGATTCAGGACGTTTGTATAAAGCGATTCATAAGGAATTGTGATACCTAAAATATCCATCTGATTTACAGGCGTTTTACTTTCCAGCGTATACAGGGGGATATTTCTTTCGCGCATCTCTTTTTCCATATCTTCCCAAGGAAGATAAACACGCTCAGCCCAGACATTCGGAAGTTTATTTAAGAGATCATAAAAAATTGCGATACCGAGATTGGGAACTCCCAAGTCGTAAATATCGGGAAAGGCAAGCGCAATGCGCGTCTGTATTGCTGATGAATCTTTGTAAATCGAATTAAATTCTCCGCCGACATAGCGACCGGGTTTTTGGACTTTTAATAAAAACTTTTCGATTTCCTTTTCAATTTCTTGCGGTTTCAAGTTTTATATTCCTTCTGGGTAAGCTCTTTTTCTTTCGCGTGATAATTTTATCCAATGATAAAACAAAAATCACTAAATTGGCATGATTTTCTTATTAATTTACTAAATTACTCTAAGAAAAAATTTGACTTAATCCAATAAATGGATTAAATTAAAATGTAATAAGTTACAATGTAAGCAGTTACATTGTAACGGAAAGGGAAATGTGGGCAAGACACCGACGATTTATGATGTATCAGAACTTGCAGGGGTCAGTACGGCCACGATTTCCCGTGTCTTAAATAATCCGGAAAAAGTTAAACCCTGTACCAAAGAAAAAGTGATGATGGCTATTCAAGAGCTGGGATACCGCCCGCTGCTTGAAGCGCGATTGCGTACGGCGCATGATTTTGAGCGAATTTGCGTTTGTGCCCCGCGCTTTACCGAGAATTCATTTGTTGAACGACTACGCGGAATAACCGTCGCGCTTGCCGGGCAGGATTATGAATTGCAGGTTTATTCGGTTGCTTCCAAACTTCAGATGGATCGATTCATTGATTCCTTGGAATTACGCGGTCTGAACGGCTTGATTACGCTTTCGATCCCTTTTACCGATGAACAAATCAAAAGAATTAAAGAGTGCGGCATAGAGATGGTGATGATCGAATATTCATCGCCTTTAACGAATTGTGTTGTCATCGATGATCGAATGGGCGGAAAATTGGCAGCTCAACATTTGATTGAAAAAGGCAGAAAAAAATTCGGATTTGCCGCCGAACTGAATAAAAGCGATTACAGCGTTTATCCTATTTCCGGGCGTCTGGAAGGTTATCAATCGACGTTAAAAAGTCATGGGTTTGAATTAAACCCCCGATATATTTATGATGTAAAGTGTGATACGGATCAGACTTATCTGAATTTTCTGAAAATATTCCGTTCGGGAGAATTTCCCGATGCAATCTTTGCCGCTGCAGACGTTCAGGCTTTGGGAATTTTACGAGCTGCCAAAGAAGTCGGATTAAATATCCCTCAGGATGTTGCCGTTATCGGTTTTGACGACATTGACTTTGCGGATTATGTAGGTCTGACGACCATTCGTCAAAATTTGGATCATAGCGGTAAAGTCGCCGTAGATTTATTGATCAACCGTTTGAAGGATCCGGAAAGGTTGATACAGTTGGTTCAACTTCCGGTCGAACTTGTCGTTCGAAAGACGACATAATTTCATAACGCCTCAAAAAGGTGTTAACCATTTTATTTTCAGGAGGAGAAATGAAAAAAGTATTTTCTTTAATTTTGGCAGTTACAATGCTGTTCGGAGCTGCCGCAATGGTCTCCGCACAGGATAAAACCTATCTTGAGCGGGCTTATGATGGCGAATTTAAGGGAAAAATCGTGACTCTGGATGGACCATTCATTGATAATGACCAAGTATTGTTTGAAGCATCCATAAAAGATTTCGAAGAAAAAACGGGGATTGATATTCAATATATCGGAAATAAAGATTTTGAATCAACAATCCAAATGCGTGTCGAAGGCGGAAACGCCCCCGATATCGCGGATTTCCCTCAACCCGGCGGAATGGCTAATCTGGCTAAAAAAGGATATATCGTTGACGTTCGCGATTTTATATCCGAAGACTGGTTGAAAGAAAATTATTCACAAGCCTGGCTGGATTTGGCGACCGTTCCCAATGAAAAAGGCGAAATGATTATGGGTGGAATTTGGGCTCGTAACAACGCCAAATCACAGGTGTATTATCGCCCGAAAGTTTGGGAAGAAGCCGGTTATGAAACTCCGGAAACCTGGCAGGAAATGGTAGATCTTTCCAAACAAATGGTTGCCGATGGTGAAACTCCGTGGTGCCTTGGAATCGAAGGCGGTGCGGGGACCGGTTGGCCGGCGACAGATTGGGTCGAAAATATCATGCTGCGGACCACTTCGCTGGAAAATTATAAGAAGTGGACAACCGGCGAACTGAAGTTTGACAGCCCGGAAGTTCGCCGCGCACTTGAAATTATGAGCGAAATCTTCTTTACAGATGGATTTGTTTATGGCGGAAGAGAAGCGATTGCGACAACAAATTTCGGTGAAGCCGTCAAACCGCTTTTTTATGATACCAACGGTTGTATGATGTATTCTCTGGGAAACTTTATCACAGCTTATTTCCCTGAAGATGCGGTACCGGGAGTCGATTATGATGTGTTTTATCTTCCTCCCATTGACGAGCAATACGGAAGACCGTTCTTAGGCGCCGGCGATGTATACAGTGTTTTCAAAGGACATGATCGTGATGAAGTCAAAGCTACCCTTGAATTCTTTACTCACGGCGAATCATTGAAAGTTTGGCTTGCCAACGGCGGAGCGATGTTCCCCGGAAAAGATGCCGATCCTTCTTGGTATGCAAACGCTACAGACGCGAAGATATCGCAAATGATTAATGATGCGACCTCTTTCAGTTTTGACGGTTCGGATCAAATGCCGGCTGCGGTCGGATCCGGAACATTTTGGAAAGGTATGGTTGACTTGGTTACCGGGACAGATATTGACACAGTTGTGAAAAATATCGATAAGGGCTGGGAGCAATAATACCGAACCTGTTGTAAGAATGAGTGCCTCCGTGAAAGCGGAGGCACCCCTGTTTCTGTTCTTTCTTACTTGGTACCGAACCTGAAATTCGGATCATTCTTTTTACCCCCATGGTGTATAGAAAAGGAGGGTTAAATGAATAAAACACAAACTTTCGGGAAAAGCCCGAGCAAAATTGTCCTTTTCTTCAAAATGATCCTGATTTTGGCAGGAATTATTCTGATTTTTACTGCCGGAGTCAGAATCATAACATTTTTAGATACGAACCATCTTAAAATACCCTCTGCTTTATTTGCAATCGTTTGGGGAGTTAGTACGGTTGTCTTATTTTACACTGGAGTCAACTGGATTGTAGAACATTTTTCGCCGAAATGGACAGCGAGGATTCAACCGTATATATTTGTCGGTCCGGCAGTTATTATATTGATTTGGGCTTTAACATTGCCGGTATTTCGAACTTTAATCAGTTCATTAAAAGATGCGGATGCAAAAAATTGGGTCGGATTGCAGAATTATAAATATGCATTTACCGATGATCAAATGCTGATCGTATTTCGGAATAATTTGCTCTGGCTGATTTTGGGAACTTTTTTCAGCGTATTTTTAGGGTTGCTGATAGCGGTTTTGGCGGATCGGTCCAAGTATGAAAAAGTTTATAAATCCATCATTTTCACTCCCATGGCTATTTCATTCATCGGAGCCGGCGTGATTTGGAAATTTATTTATAACTACAAGGGACAAGGAGTGGAAACAGGGTTGCTAAACGCTATCGTCATGTCCTTTGGCGGACAACCACATGCCTGGCTGCAAATTCCGTTTTGGAATAATATTCTACTGATTGTGATCATGATTTGGTTGGAAACCGGATATTGTATGGTGATCCTTTCATCCGCTATTAAGGGAATTCCGGAAGAGTTGTTGGAAGCGGCAAGAATAGACGGCGCATCGGAGACCACTATTTTTTTCAAAATCATCATTCCGGTGATTAAAGGATCATTGATCGCGGTTACCACAACGGTTGCTATTTTCAGTCTGAAGACATTTGATGTCGTCCAATCTATGACAGGAGGCAATTATGGGACCAATGTAATTGCCAACGAATTCTATAATCAACGTTTCTTGTACTATAACATCGGACGTGCATCAGCCATTGCGATTGTTCTGCTAATTCTGGTCGTTCCGGTTATGATCATGAATCTCCGGCAGTTTAATGAAAGGAAGGTGTTCTGATGGCTCAAAAAGAAAAAAGTTATAAAAGTCAGAAAAAGACATCTTCTTTTATCGTTAATTTGGTCCTCATCTTAATTTCGGCTGTCTTCGTAGTTCCGATTTTTGGGATCTTGATCACATCTTTCCGGCAATCTGAAAGAATTTTCAACAGCGGTTGGTGGACTGTTTTTCCGCATAAAGAATGGGTCGAAATCGGTGAATATAAACTTGATGCCGATGTCGATCTGAACGGTGAAATCAAGTTTGTATCGGAAGACGGACAGGAAATTTCCGGTGATTATTCTTTTTGGAAAAACGGTGTTATCACAAAAAGCGGAGAAAAAATCCAATACTACGGCGCCAAACGAAGCAGGACACTAAAAATTTATGAAAGGCGTTGGACCGGATTTGAAACGGATTTAACTTTGGAAAACTATCGCAATGTATTAAGCGGAAAAAAGATCACCTATAAGGGCGAAGATGGAAAATTACTCACCCGTAACGGATCGGATCTCAGTAATTCTTTTATCAATTCATTAACCGTAACGATACCGGCGACAATTATTCCGATTACCATTGCAATATTTGCCGCCTACGGATTTGCATGGCTGAATTTTCCCGGGCGTAAGATTCTTTTTACGATGGTTGTAGCGCTGTTGGTGGTACCGCTTCAAATCGCTATTGTTCCGGTGTTGCAAGATTTTTCCCGGATCCATTTAAATGGGACTTTCTTGGGAATCTGGCTGGCACATACAGGGTTTGGGTTACCATTGGCGATTTATCTGTTATTTAATTACATCAGTGAAATCCCGAGGGATATTCTTGAATCGGCATTTATTGACGGAGCAACGAATTTTTCGATCTTTACCAAATTAATTCTGCCATTATCCGTCCCGGCAATCGCATCTTTTGCTATCTTTCAATTCCTTTGGGTTTGGAATGACTACCTGGTCGCTTTGGTGGTCTTAGGCGGCGGAACAAATGAGGTCGTTACACAAACCTTGGCAAATATGGTCGGAACCAAAGGTCAAGATTGGCATTTACTGACAGCCGGTGCATTTATCTCGATGATTATTCCGATGACCGTATTCTTCTCCTTACAAAAGTATTTTGTACGCGGGATGATGGCGGGATCGGTAAAGGGATAATCAAAGATTATTGGCATCCCCGCATGGAAGAAATATCCTACGGGGATCGTTTTTTGAAATCAATTGTGCGTATTTTGTCAGACTCTTATTTCTTATTAAGGAGTTTTCGTGAATATCAATCCTCTATGGTATAAAAACGCGATATTTTATCAAATTTATCCCCGATCTTTTTATGATTCAAACGGAGATGGATACGGAGATTTTCAAGGAATTATTCAAAAACTGGATTATGTGCGGAATTTGGGGACGGATTGTATTTGGTTAATGCCGACCTATAAATCCCCGCTGAAAGATGACGGATATGACATCTCCGATTTTTATGGAGTATTTGAACCGTTTGGAACATTGGACGACTTAAAACAACTCTTTAATGAGATTCATCAAAGAGGAATGAGAGTTATTACCGATTTGGTACTCAATCATTGCTCCGATCAACATCCTTGGTTTCAATCCGCCAGAAAAGATCCGAATTCGAAATATCGCAATTATTTTGTCTGGAGCGATACCGATACGAAATATCAGGGGACCCGAATTATTTTCGTTGATTCACAAGAATCAAACTGGACTTGGGATGAGGAAGCGGGGGCTTATTATTGGCACCGATTTTATCCTTCCCAACCGGATCTAAATTATGACAACCCCGAAGTTCACGAAGAAATGAAGAATGTGATGCGTTATTGGCTTAATCTGGGCATTGACGGGTTTCGGGCGGATGCCGTACCATACCTTTTTGAGAGAGAAGGAACGATTAATGAAAATTTGCCGGAAACGCACGCATATCTTAAAGAAATCAGAAAAATGATGGATCTGGAATTTCCGGGAACAATTTTATTATGCGAGGCGAATCAATGGCCGCGGGATGTCCGGGAATACTTCGGAGACGGTGATGAATTTCAATTGGGATTTCATTTTCCTTTAATGCCGAGAATATTTATGTCTATCGGGAAACAGGATGCTTCTTCGTTGGTGCAAATTATGCAAGAGACGCCGGAGATTCCGGAAAATTGTCAATGGAGTACCTTCCTAAGAAATCATGATGAATTGACGCTCGAGATGGTATCCGAAGAGGATCGACAATGGATGTGGGCATTTTATGCTCCGCAAAAAGAAATGCGCTTGAACTTGGGGATTCGACGAAGATTATATCCGCTGTTGGATAATGATCGGAAAAAGATCGGATTGGCATTTTCCTTGATTTTTACTTTACCGGGATCGCCTGTTCTGTATTATGGCGACGAAATCGGGATGGGAGATAATATTAACTTATTTGATCGGAACGGTGTGCGAACACCGATGCAATGGGATGATACGAAAAACGGCGGATTTTCAACAGCCGACCGTACTTATTTACCTGCGATTACCGATGAGAAATATGGTTATCAAAATGTAAATGTGATGCAACAGGAAGATGATCCGGATTCAAACCTGAATTGGTTGAGGAGATTAATTCGCATTCGAAAAGCTTCCGAAGCGTTGGGAGAAGGAGAATTAGAATGGATTACGACCGGAAGCGAAGTAAAAGTATTGGCATATATTCGACGTTCAGAAAATGATCTTGTGTATGTGATACATAACATGAGCGACTATCCGATGCATTTTCAACTTGACTTTGAACCCGGGATTTATACCGATTTGATTCAGCCTGATTTTACCATTGCCGGTAATCGAGATACCGAGCTTGATTTGAACCCCAGAATATTTTATTGGCTGCAACGAAAGAAATCAATCGGCTAACAAAAAGTTGTTTATTATAAAAAAACAAGCGAATTAACGGTAAAATAAGCAGCATGTTGGCTCATTTAGAAACGATTGATGATGCACTTGATGCAATATATTCCTTTGTAGATTACAGTATGACACATGCGGAGGAAATTTCCTCCGCAGTTTTTTCTTTGAATCGAATTACAGAGCTTCTGAACCGATTGAATAACCCGCAAGAAGCATATCGATGCATTCATATTGCCGGAACAAAAGGCAAGGGCTCGGTTTGCACAATGATTTATGAAGGGTTACGAGCATCGGGATATAAAACCGGACTTTACACTTCTCCGCACTTGATTCACTTTAATGAACGGATTCAAGTGGATGGGAAGATGATATCAGACGCAGAATTGATTCAATTGACAGAGAAAGTTATTGAGAAAATCGATCCTGCCAACCCGCCCAGTTCGTTCGATATGATGACAGCGATAGCTTTTGAATACTTTCGCGAACAGAAAGTGGAATATGCTGTTGTCGAAACCGGATTAGGGGGGAGATTGGATTCAACAAATGTTGTCCATCCGGTTTTGACGGTAATTACCTCAATTTCGATGGATCATATGAATTTTCTCGGGGACACTATCGAGAAAATCGCCACCGAAAAAGGCGGCATTATTAAGCGGAATGTTCCTTTGATCGCAGCTGCTCAAGATCCGAAAGCTATGGAAGTGATCCGAAAAATAGCCGAAGAAAGAAATGCCGAATGGATTGATGTGGATAAAAATTATGGCTTTGTTCCATTAAAGGATTCCGTGGACGGTCAAAGACTGATGATCTGGGAGCGTAAGGAACAAAATGCATTGCGGAATTGGCTGGAAAATAGAGAAAAGAGTATATGGAAACCTTGGGAAGTTGATATTCCGCTTGCGGGATATCATCAATCTATCAATGCCGTGATCGCATTCGCAGCGTTAATGAAAATCAGATCTTTTGCGGATAAAATAAATGAGAAAAGTATCAGCGATGGATTAGCGAAGACTTTTTGGCCATGCAGGTTTGAGAAAGTATCGATTGATCCGCCGGTTATTTTAGACGGGGCGCATAATCCGGATTCGATTGAAAAACTTGTCATGACATTGAATCGTTTTTATGGGACAAAGAGGATAACCTGTGTTTTCGGTTGTTCCGAGGATAAAGATTTAAGCGGAATGATCAGGATACTTGCGCCGTTTGTCAGTGATTTTATTGTTACCCGTTCAACTCATCCAAGATCAATGGAAACAAAACAAATTTATGATGAAGTGCTTTCAAACGGCAGACCGGCTGTCATTCGGGAATCTTTGGAACTCGCTTTACGAGATATAGACAACGGTGATAAAAATAATGTTTATATTGTTACGGGCAGCCTTTTTGTTACGGCGGGGATTCGCGAACTTTTGATGAAGCGTAATCCCGATATGAAGTATTTTGAAAAGAAAAAATAACATTTGGAGTTTAAATGAGTTCAAGTAATTGGTTAGAAGATAAAGATCTTGTCA
>JALHEL010000356.1 GCA_022837205.1 Leptolinea sp. | reverse complement strand
TGAAAACGGTTATGGAGAGTGTAAAAATTGACTGCGAAATTACCGGCAGGCCGAAACATATTTACTCGATCTATACGAAAATGATTGACCGGAATAAACCGCTCGAAATGTTAAGAGATTTACGGGGCGTTCGCTTGATCGTAAAAGATATTCCGTCATGCTATGCCGCTTTAGGACAGATCCATACCCATTGGCGACCGATTCCCGGTGAATTCGACGATTACATCGCTGTCCCGAAGGATAATTTTTACCAATCTTTGCATACCGCCGTCTATTATGATGACGGCAAACCGCTCGAGGTACAAATTCGTACCCCGGAAATGCATCAAAATGCCGAGTATGGTATCGCTGCCCATTGGCGCTATAAAGAGCATACCAAAGCCGATCCGGCTTTTGAGAAACGGTTGGATTGGTTACGCCAGCTGATGGATTGGCGAAAAGATGTGGAAGATGCCGGTGAATTTGTGGAAGGCATGAAATCGGATGTCTTTCAGGATAGAGTCTTTGTTTTTACTCCGCGCGGAGATGTGATCGATCTTCCGATCGGTTCTACGCCAATTGATTTTGCATACAGTGTCCATACAGAAGTCGGTCATCGTTGCAGAGGAGCCAAAGTCAACGGCAAAATGGTCCCGTTGAGCTATCGTCTAAAAACAGGAGATCAGGTTTCGATTATCACAACGAAACAAGGCGGACCAAGCCGTGATTGGCTGAATCCGAATCTCGGATTGGTGAATACCCAACGCGCCCGCTCAAAAATCCGAGCTTGGTTTAAATGGCAGGATCGCGAACAAAATCTTACTCAGGGAAAAGAAATCGTAAAAAAGGATCTTCAGCGGTTGGGACTCAGCGATATCGATATGAATGAAATCGCAAAGGAGTTGGATTTTAAAAACACCGACGATCTTTACGTGGCAGTCGGTTGCGGTGATTTATCTTCGATGCGGGTCGTAAATAAAATTAACGAAGGGCTAAAAGTCAGCCCGTTGCAAATCTTACAACCGAGACCCATACCGACCGATAAGACAAAATCTTCGGGCATTACCGTAATCGGAACCGGAAGCATTTACACGACCTTTGCGAAATGCTGTAATCCTGCTCCGGGTGATGATATCGTCGGCTATATCACAAAAGGACGTGGGGCAACGATCCATAAAGCGGATTGCCCGAATATTATTCGAGTGAAAAACCGAGAACGATTAATCAATGTCTCATGGGGAACGCCGGAACAACGATATCCGGTTACGGTAACGGTTCGTGCTTATGATCGGCAGGGATTAATCAACGATATTACCAATTTACTCGTCAGCGAAGATGTAAACCTTGAAAATATCAATGTTAAAGTCGCTCATAATTATGCGAATATTCAAATTGTGCTGGATGTCCTTAATATCGTTCAGCTCAGCAGAGTTCTGACCTTGATTGAAGGTTTACCGAATGTAGTTGAGGCTTATCGGAATAAACCCGGTTAACTCGGCTCGATTAACTTTGTAATTCTAGTTGCTTCATCGATCTTTTTCTCCTGAATATTCTTAATCACTTCCCAACAAAAAATATTAATAAAATTTTTATACTTTCCCCCTCTTTTATCCTTTACATAGAAAACCGTATAGGGTAGAATAGCGCAAAATTTGCTAGTCGACATTGAATACTTTCGGCAAATTCATAGAGAAGAGGTTTAACAATGGCAAGAATTCGATGCAAATATCTTGATTGCGCTTTTTTGGATGAAAACTACTGCACGGCGGCTTTAATAGAGCTGGACTCGGATAAAGGTTGCCTCACTTATTCCCCTGTCGCTGAAACTCCCGTTGAAGATGATTGGGAAGAAACGGAAGAGGTTGAAGATTGGGAAGATTTGGATGAGGATGAAAAAGAAGACGATCTTTGGATAGATGATGAGGATGATGAGGAAGAGGAATTTTAATCAGTAGGACTCCGATTCTTTTTATACAAAAGAGTTCGGCAGTCTTTGCCAATTTCCACAACTGAATATTGATTCGATTGATGAGTTCAAAAAGGGATATGCGGTGAAAAATCGCATATCCCTTTTTAAGGACATTTACTATATAAAAATAAATAGTTTTATTTGGCCTATAATAAAAAAATCCAAATGAAAAGATTCGGATTTTATAAAGGCTGGGGACAAAGGATTCGAACCTCTACATACAGATTCAGAGTCTGCTGTCCTACCATTAGACGAGTCCCCAATTCTTCGG
>JALHEL010000025.1 GCA_022837205.1 Leptolinea sp. | reverse complement strand
TTTTTCAAAATATGATTCAGGAAATTATTCCAGACCGGATTTATCCAATTCCAGTTGCAGTTTTTCACGGGCGGTATCCGCATAACCGGTGACAACTTTCCCGATTCCGCATTCTTTATGTTTCAGAAACGTGGTTGGGATAATCTGCAAATTCATTGTGTTCTTCAAGCCCATTTCATCCATCAACCATTCCACATCAGAAATTCTTTTTACCAGCATTTGATATTTTTCTTGATATTCTTCTTCATTCTTATCGCAAATCGCCGTATTGATGATATCCGGCAATCGTTGAATATCATTCATATACTCACGCAATGTCCCCAGATAATGAGCAGGCGGGTAAACACTATCCGCTGCGGATGCTTGAGAGCTCCCGGCAAATACCGTCACCAGAACCAAAATAAATAAAACAAACAATTGATTTCGTTTTGTCTTCATAAAAACATCCCTCCAAAAAAATTCATACTTTATCATATATACGCCCTATCTGAAAGATCGGTTCCCTCTTTTGATATATTCGGTCATTTCGGCTGGCGGAACCATTCCGCCGCCCGTTGACCAGACAATGTAATTCACCCGATCGAAGGTTGTGAAAAATCGATTACGAATCAGATCGAATCCGCAGAAACCGGCAGAAGCCGAAGGTTCAACCTGAATTTTTTCTGTGTTTGCCAATAAAGCAAGATATTTAAATAGGTCATCATCGGTAACGGTGAAGCATCCGCTGATCTGTGAATCTAATACTTCACAGGCTAATTTGGAAGGTCGCCCCACCGCAAGTCCGTCCGCGGCGGTAATGCCGTCTATCCCGACATCTTTTACTGAAATTTGATCCCACAATTCCGTCATCAACCCCAACAGCATCGCCGGAGCGTGGGTGGGTTCGGCTGTAAAACAGCGGACATTCTTCCCGAAGATCTGCTTTAAACCGAAAGTGATCCCGCTCGGTGCACCTCCGACGCCGCAGGGAATAATCACAGCCAGCGGATGTTCGGCATCTACGGATATATTTTGTTCGGCTATTTGTTTTTTCAGTCTGAATGCCGCCACGGCATATCCGAGAAATAAATCCGTTGAATACTCATCGTCGATAAAATGCATTTTCTCGTTTGATTTTGCCTGCTCACGACCTTGGGCTACCGCCTGAGTGAAATCCCCCGAATGCTCGTATACCGTCGCTCCGACAGATCGGAGGAGTTCCTTCTTCCATTTCTTGGCATCGGTCGACATATGAACCTCGACATTAAAACCGAGTTTTCGTCCCATGATCCCGACACTCAGCCCGAGATTGCCGGTAGAGCCGACTGCCAGGCTGTAATCGGAGAAGAATCGCTTAAATTTCTCTTCGGTCAAGCAGCGATAATTATCTTGAACCCGAAGTAAGCCGGCTTGAATGGCAAGCGTTTCGGCATATTTCAAGACTTCATAAATCCCGCCTCTCGCTTTGATCGAGCCGGAAATCGGAAGGGCATGATCGCATTTCAGAAAAAGTCTGTCATGGTCTGAAAAAGAACAACCGATTCTTTCAGCCATTGCGGCTTTCATGGCACGAATTTCAACCAAGGGAGATTCAATAATACCTTTATTCAAAACAGTTTCAGGGAATGCTTCCGCAATAAACGGAGCGAATCGTTGGAATCGATTTTCCGCATCTTCGATATCCGTTATCGTAAATCGCAAATTTTCAGCGTAATTTTGATGGGGATTAGTCCAGAGAAACGGCCGATAGGATTGAAGGGAAAGAATTTCCGGATATTTGATAATCAATTCATCGATATTCATTTCACTTTCTTTTTATCATCCCTTTCGTAATTCGACTTTCTCATAATTATATTGAGTTATCGTTCGATATTTCTGAACCTTGTTATCAATAGGAAAGACTCCTTCCTCTGTCATGATTCAGCGATTATTTCTTTTCAAATCAGGACACTTCCAATAAAATTTTTTTATTCGGATTGATCTGATGAACCTGTCTCCAAAGGAAAAATAACGAATGAAGGTAAAAGCTTTAAAGGCGGCTTTCCCGTTTACGATCCCCGTAATGATCGGTTATCTATTTCTCGGGATTGGATTCGGTATTTTATTGACCGGAAAGGGATATCCCTGGTGGTTATCACCTTTAATGGCCCTTTTTATTTATGCCGGCTCCATGCAATTTGTCGCGATTGATATCTTTTCAAAAGCATTTAACCCTTTAAATGCTTTGATATTAACTTTGACCGTCAATGCCAGACACCTTTTTTATGGTTTGTCAATGTTAACAAAGTTTAAGGCTACGGATCAAAAAAAGCCTTACTTGATTTTTGCATTAACCGATGAGACTTATTCTCTCCTGTGCTCAACAGAGCCGCCACAGGGAATCGATCGAAATTGGTTTTATTTCTTTATCGCCCTGCTGGACCAGATCTACTGGGTCACCGGTTGTACTCTCGGTTCGGTCGCGGGATCACTGGTGAAATTCAATACGACGGGGATTGACTTTGTAATGACCGCTTTGTTTGTTGTCATTATGGTCGAACAATGGGAAAGTTCAAAAAATCATTTGCCCGTTTTAATCGGAATCGGAGTTTCGGCGATCTGTTTGCTTCTGTTCGGAAAAGATTTATTCATCCTTCCCTCCATGATCAGTATTCTTGCCATTGTGACGATTTTCAGGAAATCGATTGAGAGAAGGAATGTCATATGACGATCCGACAAATTCTTATTACCGTCTCGGTGATTGTTTTCGGCACCATCCTCACTCGTTCTCTTCCATTCTTTATTTTTCCGGATTCTAAGGAATCACCCGACTACATTAAATATCTCGGCCAGGTCCTTCCATATGCGATTATTGGAATGCTTGTAGTCTATTGTCTAAAGAATGTAAATCTATTGAATTTTCCGTTTGGAATTCCGGAAGGAATTGCTTTGATTTACGTCGTGCTTGTTCATCATCGCCGACACAATTTGTTGTTGAGTATCGGGGGAGGTACAATTTTATATATGGTAATGGTACAGTTTCTGTTTCCAGTCTGATCTCTTTCATGAACCGAAACTGCGGTTCGTTCGAATGAGTCATAAAAAATGAAAATAGTGGAAAGTGGTATACTTTTAGCACAAAATTAAACACATCGGGAGTTGGATATGAAAGTCTCCGTATCACAAACGAATCTCGCACAGGCTTTAAGTATCGTTTCTCATGCAGTCGCAACCAAAAGTACACTGGCTATATTGGTCAACATTTTGATCACGACCGAAGACGGCCAGCTGAGACTTTCAGCCACCAATCTGGAAATCGGTATCAATTATCGCATACCGGCTGACATCATCGAAGAAGGTGCCGTGACCGTTCCGGCAAAACTGATGATCGATTTGATCAATACGCTTCCGAATGATACCGTATATCTGGAATTGGATACCAAAACCCAAACTTTATCGATTCGTTGCCTGCAAGTGATTACGGAAATCAAAGGGATTGATGCAAACGAATTCCCACCGATGCCGGTATTCGAAGAAGATAACGCCATGACATTTGACGGTTCCGAACTTCGAAAAATGATACAACAAGTCGCTTTTGCGGCTTCCACCGATGACGCGCGCCCGATTTTGCAGGGAATTTACCTGACCGCAGCCGGAAAAACAATGACAATGGTTGCGACTGACGGCTTTCGAATCGCAATTCGCAACTCGACGTTAGAGGACAGTTTTACCCAGCCGTTATCGGCCATCATCCCCGCCCGGGCTTTGGTTGAGCTGGTTCGGATTACCAACGATTCGGATAAACAGATTATGATGACGATCTCAGCCGGCCGGAATCAGGTTATATTCCATCTGCCGCAGCTTGATTTGGCATCACAGACGATTTCCGGAAATTATGTGGACTATAAAGCCATTGTTCCGAAATCATTCCAGACTACCACAGTCGTTTCGACGGCTGCTTTCCAAAAAACCTGCAGTCAAGCGATGATTATTGCCCGCGATTCCAAATATCTGACACGTTTTAACATTATGGGGCAGGAAAACGGAATGGGAAAGATTCAAGTCACCGCCCAATCGGAAGAATCCGGTTTTTATGAAAATTATATTGACGCGAATGTTGACGGACCCGATATTCAGATTGCATTCAACGTCTTATTTCTGAAAGAAGTACTGGATGTGATCACCACACCCAACGTTTCTCTGCGCACCAATACAAGTGTTTCGCCGGGGTTGATTGTCCCTCTCGACAATGAGAATGAATTCCAATACGTGATTATGCCGATGCATTTGGGATAAAAATGACAAACAGAAATGATACCGTCGACCAGCAACTCATTTAATTCGAATGTATTGTTTTCGATTCAAATTATTCTGGCGCAATATCCGATATTGCAGGACAGAATTAGTGAAGCCATGTTTAATCGGCTTGTACAGGATGGATATACTACTTTTGCCGAGTTTGAGGAGAGAGTCCGTGATTTTGCCTTGATGTCCCAACGGAGAGAGGGACTGCAAAATCCGTTCGGGCAGGAAGGACCGAATATTTGGGAGAATCGCCTTCAACGTGTCCGCGCTCAGTTGATTAATGTTGAGTTTTCTCAGCATTACTCCATAAACGTATTCAATTCCATCGTTAATGACGTCATCCAAAATCGGGTTGTTGAAAAACAACCTCTTTTTATGTGGCACAACCTCGAATTCGCTTCGGAAGAAACGATTTTCGATCAGGCTTTAGCCATCGAGCGGATGCCGGCAGCCGAGCGAAAAGAATATGAATCAAAGTTGACGGGTGCCAAAGTAGTGCTGATTCGCCGTCTTTTGAGTGAACAGTTGCCTTATGTGGAAATCGCCAAAAATTATTTTTCCATTCAGGACTTAATCGAGATCAGCAAGCATCGGATCGGAAAAGGATGTATCGGCGGAAAGTCAGCCGGAATGCTGTTAGCCCGTCGAATTTTACAAGGCGCCGAGGATGAGGAAATTCGCAGTTCCGCTACGGCAAAAGAGTCGTTTTTCATCGGTGCGGATGAATATTATTCTTTTCTTTCCATCAACGATCGATTGGATTTGCTTGATTTTCGTTATGACAATGAAGACCAATACTGGAGTCGTTATCCGGAAATACGCGAGAGCTTTAAAAATACCAATTTTTCAAAAGAAATTATCGAAAGTCTCGAACGGGTTGTGCGGGAATTTCAAGGGAAACCGTTTATCGTCCGATCTTCCAGCCTTTTGGAAGACGGGTTCAATTATTCTTTAAGCGGACTCTATGAAAGTCATGTGATCGCCAATCAGGGATCGGTTTCCGAGGGATTAAATAAACTGTTAGATGCGATCCGCGATATTTATGCCGGTACTTTTGATCCGCGCGTGCTGACTTATCGTCTTCGTAACGGTTTGATTGATTACCCCGAAAGCATGGGGATCCTGATTCAGGTAATTACCGGAAATAAGCAGGGAAATTATCTTTTCCCGGATATCTCGGGAGTGGGCGCAAGCAAAAGTCCGTTTATTTGGCAGGGAAATTCAAAGAATACATCTACGGACGAAGGTTATATTCGAGTGGTTTGTGGGTTGGGAACCCGTGCCATTAAGCGAAGCGGATATGATTTTTCGCAAATAGTTGTTCTGAATGATCCGGATAAAATCCGCACGGTTTTCTCGATCGATGACCCGATTTATTCTCAGGAAATGATCGACGTCATCAATTTGAAAAACAATCAATTTGAATCGTTGGATGTAACAAGTATTGTCAACGAGAAATATAACCTGTTCCCTTGGATGGCTCAGATTTATAAAGACGGTTCCTTGCAGCCGGTTGTCCGAGGAATGAATCCGGACCGTTATGTCATTAATTTCAACGAATTGATCAAGAAAAGTTCATTTACCAAGCTTCTGCGGGATATTCTTTCAATCCTTGAAAAGGCGTACAGACGGCCTGTCCTTATTGAATTTACGATTTTGGTCAATCTGTCGAACGGGGCATTGCCCTCTTTCCAGGTGCAGATCGATAAATGCCGCCCGGTGAATATATCCGATCGAATGAAAGGACAGTGGACTTTCGAAGAAATCGATCCGAATTCAAAATTCCTTGAAACCGATTTGTATGTTCAAAACGGGTTGTTGAAGAATATTGATTATGTTGTTTGGATTGATTCTCATGAATTGGCAAAATTCGCCGGAAATAACCCGCATACAGCTGCCGGCCTCATCAGAAACCTGAATAAGGCAATGGAAAATCAGCGATTTATTCTGATGAGCAATGATCGTTTCGGCACTTCCGATATGGGGGGTGGTTTGCCGGTCGCTTATAGCGATATTACCAATGCTCAGGCAATTGTGGAAATCTCCGATTCGCAAAAAGGCAAAAACGCCGATCCGATGGTCGGCTCACAATTTTATCAAAACTTATTGGAAGCGGGCATCTTTACGATCAGTATCAATTTGGAACGGAAAGGTTGCTTTTTTGATCAGGCTTTTTTGGAGACACAACTTAACCAATTGACTTCATGGATTGATCAACCCGCAGCGGTAAAAGCGGTTCAGGTCTTGCCTGTCAAAGGATATCGGGGATTTGAAAAACTCAATATCGCCTTTGATCAAAATCGAGGGAAAACAACCGCTTATTTTTCAAAATAAACGGTTTTCATGCTGAAAAACTTTCGTAATATCATCCTGCTCCGGCCAGGGGAGCAGGTTTTTATTCTTAATATCCGAGACGGAAACCTCTTCCCGATCTGTGACGAGCCCTATTTTCGAGCAGGGGATGTCGGCTTTTTCCAACGCTTGAATAATTTTTGCGCTGTCCTGCGCTTCCACCGACAGCAGCAATGCGCCGGATGCAATGGTATTCAACGGATTTAAATGAAATCGCTTGCATATTTTTGCGGATATTTCCGGAATGGGAATTCTTTCGGGATTGATTTCCAACGCATAACCCGAAGCGGTCGAGAATTCCCACAAAGCGGAAGCCAAACCGCCCTCCGTCGGATCGTGCATACCGGTAACGGTTCCGTTTTGAAGCGCAATTTGCGCATCTTTGGTTACTCCGATTCCGGGAATATGGGTGAATGCTTTCGCCTCGATCAGTTCGTCTTCACTCAATACTTCTTTCAGAAGATTCGGAAATTCTTTTGCCAATAAAGCCGTCCCTTCAATCGGGATTCCTTTTGTTAATAGTAATTCATTCCCCGGCCGCACCCCTTTCGGTGTAACCAAACGGTCCTTCTCCGCCTCGCCGATCAGGGAACAAACAAGAATCGGCCGATTTAAATCAACCGTGATTTCCGTATGAGCATTCACTAATGAAATATTGATTTCCGCGGCAGCCTGATAGATTTGATCGGTAATTTCGAGAATAAGCTGCTCGGTTGTCGACTTCTCGGGCAACAAGGCTGTTATCATCATCCATTCGGGTTTCGCCCCCGTCGTTGCGATATCATTTGCACTGATTTGAACCGCGTACCAACCGATTTCTTCGGTTGCGAAAGTGATCGGATCTGTCTTCATAACCAGGTAATGGTCTCCACCATCGATTACGCCACAATCCAATCCGATCCCGGGTCCGAGTACGATACGATGGTCAAAAACCGGCGCCCGTTGAATAATATCCTTTAATAATTCCGGCTTGATCTTACCGGTCGGCAAAAATTGATCCAAAATCCAGCTCCCTAAGTTTATTCGCAGAGGCAAGTATAACATTATGAAAACAGAATCTCTCCGGAAACGAATAAAAACCTGAAGGTCACCGAATTTCGATTCCTTTTAGCAAATCCCTTAAAATTTCGCTGTTCAACTTGAAAATAAAATTTTCAAATAAAGAACCGGACTTAATCGAGTCCGGTTCTTTATTAACCCCGCTGATCACTTCCAAGCATCAGATTCCGTTTTGTGTCAAATAATCTTCCAATAAATTCATACAGACACGCTTCCGATAATCCGCCGATACCCGTCCGCGAATGGGAACAATCGCTTTATCATATTCCGCAAGGAATGAACCTTTCAGCTCTTTTGCTTCCGCGATCGTTTTCCCCAGCAGCATGGCTTCAAGATTCCGAAATCGCAGGATGGTATCGCTGACCGACCCATAAGCGGTCGAACAACAGGTAATTTTCCCGTCTTCCATCCCGAATAAACCGACGAAGGCAACTCGCGAGATGGCTAACGCCTGGCGGGCGCCCACTTTTTGATAATAGTAATTATCCAAATACTTTTTCGGCATTAAGATTTCGATTAATAATTCATCGGGTTGCAAGACGGTTTTTCCGCGCCCAACATAAAAATCTTCGATCGGCAAAATTCTTTCGCCTTTGACACTGCGAAGACGTAATTTTGAATCCGACACATAAAAAATCAAGGCGCTGTCGGCTTTTGGCGACGCATTGCAAATATTTCCTCCGACCGTCCCGAGATTGCGGATGGCCGGTGCCGCGATCAGACGAATCGCCTCTTTCAAAACTTTCGGGGTGATCGGACTGTCCAATAGAGATGTATAGGTACAGCCGGCACCGATTCGAATCATGTCGCCATCGACTGATATCTGTTGCAACTCCGCTAATTTATTCAAAAAAAGGTAAGGAACGTCCTCCGCTTTAATCATTAAATCCGTTCCGCCGGCATAAGGGATAACTTTATTTTCCGAACGTATTTGTAAGGCTTCATCCAATGTACTTGGGATATATCCGTTATCAAGAATCACCATAATCCTGCTCCCTTTTCCGATGCTGTTTGAATAGCATGAACAATCGCGTTGTATCCGGTACAGCGGCACAAATTGCCTGAGATACCTTCTCTGATTTCGCTTTCGCTGGGATGCGGATTCTTTGAAAGCAATGCTTCGGAAGCTAAAACCATTCCGGGGATGCAAAATCCGCATTGAACGGCACTGAATTCCGCATAGGCATCCGATAATGCCTGAAAACGCTTTGTTTTGCTGTACCCTTCAATGGTGACAACTTCGCTGCCGGCAATGCTTCCAAGCGCCACCATACAGGAATTTGCGAGTTTCCCGTCGATCAACACGGAACAAGCTCCGCATTCCCCCTCTTTACAACCGCATTTTGTTCCGGTTAAATTGAATTCATCACGAAGGATATCCAGCAATCGATCACCGGATTTTCCCTTGGATACAACTTTTTCTCCGTTTAAGATAAATGAAATCCCGTTGCTCATTTCTTTATTTCCTCCAATACCTTCATTGCGTCTTCCTGGGAGAATGGAGTTTTATAAAGATTCTTTCCCAACGCACTCTCCATTGCCGATACATAAGCCGGCGCACCTCCTACCGCAGGGAGCTCCCCCGCTCCTTTTCCGCCGAACGGACCTTCGATATAAGGATAGTTAACCACATCCGTTTCCAAATGGGGGACATCCATTGCCGTGGGAATAATATAGTCGCTCAATGTATTATTGCGGATAATTCCCTTTTCATTGACATCCATCAATTCGATGGAACCATACCCGATTCCCTGGAGGAACCCGCCCTGCATCTGTCCCTGGATTATTGCCATGTCAATAGGCGTTCCGACATCATAAACGCCCCAAGCTCCGATTACTTTACTGACCGCGGTTAAAGTGTCGACTTCAACTTCAACGACGTTTACCGACCAAGCATTATCCGGGTAAGCATCTCCCTGAAATGTATTCAAATCCCACGGAATCACAAAATCCGGATGGACATAACGTTCGGTTATTTCCTGTTCTTCTTCATCAACCCAACATTCCTTTAATTTGAGCGCGGCTTTATCCAACAGCCTGCCAACTACCATTAAAGAGCGACTGGCGGCGGTCGGTCCGGAATTGGGAACCCGATCGGTATCCGGGTTCCGAATAATGATCTGATCAATCGGAATTTCGAGCCTTTTTGCCACGATCTTGCTGAAAGTCGTCTTCAACCCCTGTCCCATATCCGTTCCCGCGGTCAGGATTTCAACCGTGTTATTGACATTTTTATGAAGTTTTACGACCCCTTTAATCATGTCACGTTCGCCGCTTCCCGTAAACCCGCAGCCGTGGTACACCATGGACAACCCGATTCCTTTCCGATATCTGCCGGTTTGCCGCTTATAACTTTCATATTTCCGTTCATAATCACTGGCTTTCAGAATTTTTTCCAACATCTCCGGCATCGGAATATAGAAATGATATTTTCCGCTTGTAGCGGTTGTATCACCTTGTTTGGAAAGGTACGATCGTTTGAACGGCAACGGATCGCTTCCTACTTCTTTTGCAAGATGATTCATAAACATTTCAATTGCGAAAAATGTCTGGGGACCGCCGAAACCGCGAAATGCGCCGTTTGGCGTGGTATTGGTTTTCACACCTTTTCCTTCGACTCGAATATTATCGAAAGTGTAAACTCCGGTCGCACCGATCAAACCACGTTGCAAAACCACCGGAGAGAGGGTTGTATAGGCGCCGCAGTTATAAACAACATCGGCTTGTATTGCCGCAATTCGATTATCCTTGATTGCCGCCCGATAACGCATGGTGGCGGGATGGCGTTTAGAGGTGCAAATAATATCTTCTTCCCGTTCGAAAACGCATTTTACCGGCCGGCCGACTTTTTTCGCCGCTACAGCCACTTGTGATCCCAAAATGGAAGGGTAATCCTCTTTTCCGCCGAAAGCTCCCCCCATTTCTTCCTGTATGACTTCAACTTCCTGATCGGTTTGTGCTCCCATTACTTTTTTAACCGCAGTATGGACATAATACGGACATTGCATCGAACCTCGCACTATGCTTTTTCCATTTTCATAGAAACCGATCATCCCCTGGACTTCCATATAAACATGTTCCTGATAACCGGTATGGAAAGTTTCATCAATTATTTTATCCGCTTCCCGAAAGGCTTTTTCCGGATTTCCTTTGGTATAACCATAATGGTAGAAAACAGTTTCGGATTTCATCATATCCAAAACCGGTTCCGCTTCTTCATAATCGACAATAATTTCACTCAATATTTGTTTGAGCACTTTTTGATCTTCGCCGACGACCATCAAGATCGGCTCACCCACATAATTGACCGTACCGTCTGAAAAAACCGGTGTATCATCATCCACCACATGGACAATATTGACGCCCGGCACATCATTTTTATCCACAATGGTATAACCGGAGGGTAAATCGGGAATGTGAATTCCTTTGATGATTCCGCAGGCTATGGTTGATCGCAAAATTTTGCCGTAAAGCATGCCTTCAAATCGTAGGTCATCCACATATTTTGCCCTGCCGCTGATTTTCGGATCATGATCTCTTTTTTTGATCGAATTAGTAATTGAATCCATTCTTGCTCCTATATTATCCGCTGACTCGAAAGTCAATTTCTATATCTTTTTTTACTTTTGCCTTTGATTATTTCTAAATCGGGTCAATCTGACATCTTTTTTTGATTTAGAAGAGTTACCGTTCCTTTTTGAATGAATTCAGAAAGGAATTTTTAAGCGTAAGTCAACCCCATTTTTGTCCAAGCATTTGTTCAATCGACTCTGTTTCTCTCCGTTAAACTAATCAAAATCGGCTGAGGTCGCTCCTTGCAATCTTATTTCGCCTAATAGAATTATTCTACATGGCAAATAATTTGTCATATGGTATTTTACCTG
>JALHEL010000355.1:786-3046 GCA_022837205.1 Leptolinea sp. | reverse complement strand
CCCGCGTTGTGAAATTCCGTTGACATGGCATCAAAAGCAAAAAAAACTCTGTTGCCATTTCTGCGGGTATACCGAATCCTTACCGGAAGTTTGCCCCCGCTGCGGAGAAAAAGAAATTCATCAATTCGGAACAGGTGTCGAACAGGTGGAAAATCAGATTCGTGCGTTATTTCCATCCGCTTCAATCCTCCGAATGGATTCCGAAACCACCGCCAAAAAAGGTTCATATGAACGAATATTGTCTCAGTTTGCCGAACGGCGTGCGGATATTTTGATCGGAACGCAGATGGTAACCAAAGGTTTGGATTTCCCGGGGGTTCGGTTGGTCGGTGTTCTACTTGCGGATGTGGGAATGAATTTTCATGATTATCGTGTGGACGAACATACTTTTCAGATATTGACACAAGTGACCGGCAGGGCGGGTCGAGTCGATGTCAAAGGAATGGCGATTTTACAAACCTATCAACCGGCTCGATATTCTATTCAGGCAGCGGTACGGGGAGATTTCGATTCTTTCTATAAAAAGGAATTGGCTTATCGACGGGAGATCGGATATCCGCCGTTTTCGCGATTGGTACGGATTGTGATATCCGATCCGCTGCAGTCCGTTACGGAAAAGAGAGCTTTTGATTTATCGGAAGAAATACGAAAAATTCTTCGTACCGAAAATCATCATGCGACCAATCTGATCGGACCCGCACCGTGTTTCTTTCCGAAATTGGATGGGAAATATCGTTGGCATATTATTTTACGCGGTCCCAATCCCACAGATATTATTAAGAAAGTGGATACAAAAACAGTTCGGGTTGAAGTTGATCCTCCGTCCGTATTATAAAGAAAGCATGGAAACTTATGAAAAGAATGATTATTTGGCTGGGACTCATCGGGTTATTTAATTTTTCGATTGTTTATGCACAGGACAGTGAACAAGAGGATCCGCCGGTTTGGGTACCGGTATTTGAAGAAGTATTCAGTCCCGCTTCTGAAGGAAAAGGCTGGATAATGGGTACGGAAACTTCCGAAACAACCGTGATCAGCCGTTCTATGGTGCAAGACGGCTATCTTTGGGATATTACCTCTCCAAAACATCAGTATTCGATTGTTCAGAATTCATCTTTGGTGATCCCGGAAGGTTATCAAATCAAGGTTGAAGCTGCCGTGAAGCTTCCGTACTACGAGCCGCCGGTTTGTTCCGGAATTGTTTTCGGGGCGGATTCGGACGATTTTGATACTTTTTTGGTTTGTAATGATCAAACATACGGTTTCTACCATCATTCCGGCACTTCTTGGAGCGAATCTCTGCCTTTTACACCGGTGGCTGATTTTAACCAAGGAGAAGTTATATCTCTTTCATCGGTGATACGGAATGGCTGGGTGGACCTTTATCTGGACGGTAAATTGTTGAACACTTTTCCATTAAACTGGACAAACGGGAGCATCGGTCTGTTCGCGCAACCGCTAAGTGATAAGCCGACCGAGATTCTTTACAAGTCGTTGAGGATTTCATTAGCCCCCCAGGATTTGATTGCGTCATCGCTTTCGGAGGATGTCCCCTCTGACATCGCCCGTGTGATTCGCATGCTTCAATTAAAAGGACGAATCGACACATTAGGCGGCGATTATCGAGAATTGGCTGATTGGGATAGTTCACTTGCTCAAATGGGCTATTTTCAAAATCATCCTTTCGATGTGACCGCTCAGGATTTTCTGATTCAATCGGAGATTTCTTGGAAGTCGGCTTATGAAAAACCGGATACCGTTGATTCCGGCTGCGGTTTCACTTTTCGAGAGAATTCATCCGAGTCATTCTTACAAGCATTCGTAGCGTTGGATGGAAATATCTATGTCAGAGCATTTCGCAACGGTACGGAAATTCCGTTGGTCACTTATAACTACGGTCAATGGAGTCTGGAGGGGAATGGCATATTTACCGTGGTATGCAGCGGTTCGAAAATCTCATTCTTGTATAATCAACAATTGCTCGGTACCGTTACCGATGCAACTTGGATTTCAAACGGTCATATCGGATTGACTGTTTTCTCCGGTACGAATTATGATTTCGGGATTTCTTGTTCATTCAGAAAGAATCAACTTTATCTTTTTTCCGAAGAATAAAAATGAGCTGATTTTTCTTATAAGAGAATCTGCAATATTTTTATGATTCAAAATGTTCTTCTGCGAACTGCTTCATTGTGATCATATATAAGAAGAACAGGAAAAAATTTGCATAAATTGATAAAATAGAAAGGGCGATATTTTC
>JALHEL010000355.1:0-770 GCA_022837205.1 Leptolinea sp. | reverse complement strand
TTCAAAATGTTCTTCTGCGAACTGCTTCATTGTGATCATATATAAGAAGAACAGGAAAAAATTTGCATAAATTGATAAAATAGAAAGGGCGATATTTTCATATCGCAGTCAAGGTTCGAATATTAATTTTAGTTAGAGGGATCCATGATGAAATATTACCGGCCGGAAACGGTCAAGAAAACATTGAAACTTTTAGGAAGTCAAACGGAAGTTTGTACTCCACTATATTTTCCGCCGCGGGCGAAGCACCTAAGCCAATGGCAGGGAGATGCCCTGATTGATCTTTCCAATCTCGGCTTGGACACAATAAAAGAGAAAAGCAAAGAGATTGCTGTTGGCTCAATGGTGAGTTTTGAGATGCTGGTAAAATCCGAAATAATTCGTAATCAATGGGATGGCGTTCTGAGCGATGCTGCGCATCTGAGTGCAACGGGAGCAATGCGAAATCTTTCCACAGTCGGAGGCATTTTGTTGAATCCCAATTTTCCCGCAGAGGTCATTCTGGTTTTTTTAGCGTTGGATGCCGTGGTTGTACTATTGGATGAAAACGGGAAAGAATTGCGAATTCCCATCGAAACTTTCCTCAATAATGGAAATCCTACCCTAGGAAGAGGATTGCTGATTAAAGAAGTAATCCTGCCGATTCGAAAGAATATCCATTGCGTGATGGAACGAGTTTCGCGGTCAAAAAGCGATGCGAGCATTGTTTCGGTGGTCGTAAAAGGGGAATTGACACAGAAAACAGCTCATAATGTTCGTATAGCTGTTTT
>JALHEL010000354.1 GCA_022837205.1 Leptolinea sp. | reverse complement strand
AAAACCCCCACCGATCCGCGGTTTGATAACACGGATATTCTGAACCGGAACATCGATCAAAGGAGAAATAATTCTCCGAACATGGAAAGGAACCTGTGTGCTGGTACGGATTACCAAACGATCGTTTTCATCCAGCCAGCTGATGACGATATGCGGTTCCAAAGGAGTTTGCTGAACTTGCTGTGTATGGAATACTCTTTCGACGACCAAATCGGATTCGGCAAAATCCTTCTCTAAATCCCCGTAATTCGCATCGATCACATACGCTTTATTATGGCTCGCATCCGCGACATCGATGCAATCCGGTTCGTCATGGATAATCGGAGCGCCGTCTTTCATCGCCTCTTCCATATCAAATACCGCAGGCAGGATTTCCCAATCCACTTTGATGAGGCTGATGGCTTTCTTGCATAATTCCACCGACTCGGCAGCCACAGCTGCAACCCGATCACCTACATAGCGGACTTTATTGTCAAGACAAACCTGGTCCCATGGTTTCGGGTTCGGATAAGTTTGACCGCCGCTACCGTAAACATAGCGTTTCACATTCTTATAGGTTAATACCGCATGAACGCCCGGCAGCGCTTCCGCGGCGGAAGTATCGATATTTTTGATACGGGCGTGAGCATAGGGACTGGTCATTAACATTCCGTGCAACATCCCCGGGAGTTCGATATCATCGGTATAAACCGGCTTGCCCTTAACCATCTTGACTGCATCAACTTTTTGTACCGATTGCCGAATGGCGGAAAAATCGGGACAGGATTCGTTGGTAAATAAAACCGATTCGTCGGCTTTGGTGTACGGCGGAACCGTTTCACCGCGCAAATATGCGGCAGCCCGCATCACAGCATCCAACGGCTGATAATAACCTGTGCAACGACATAAGATGGATCCAAGTGCGTCCTTGGCATCATCCAAGGATGGATATAAATTCTTATCCAGCAGTGCTTTCGTTGCCAAAACCATTCCCGGCGTACAGAAACCGCATTGGATCGCACCGGTTTCCACAAACGCTTTTTGGATCGGATTCAAATCTTTCCCTTCATTCAATCCTTCAACGGTAAGGATTGTATGACCCTGAGCCTGAGGCGCAGGCATTACGCAAGATGGTAATAATCTACCATCCATTAAAACGGCACAGTTCCCGCATTCTCCGGTATAACAAGCTCTTTTTACACTATAGCAACCCTGGTATCTTAAGAGGTCTAATAAGGTATCGGTCGGCTCGGCTTCGCAGGAGATTTCTTTCCCATTTAATGTAAAATCTATTTCCATTTTCTTTATCTCCTTAGGCTTTCATCATTTTCTTCAGCGAAATCAAGGCACGTTTCGTTAGCACACCTGCCATTGCCTCACGGTATTCGGCGCTTCCGCGATAATCCCCAACCGCTTCTGTTTCGTCCTGTATTTTTTCTTCGATCGATTCCGCCAATTTATAAGTAAATGGTTTATCGGATAAATAAGATTCTGCCGAATGATAACGTTTTGGAGCTGGATTGGCTCCGAAAACGGCTATACGAACATTATGAGCGGTTTTCTGTGTCAATTCTCCTTTAACGACGACCGAAACAATGCTCCCATCACTTTTTGACCGCGAAACCCGTTCCAATGCACAATGGATGTTCTTTCGAATCGGCAGTATTACTTCTTTGATCAGCATCCCTCGTTCAAGCGTAGGCTTTCCGTCATTGAGGAATGCTTCGATGGGAATTCGTACTTCTTTCCCGTTTTCATCCAACAGTATAACTACGGCATCCAACGCCAAAAATACCAGAATAACCTCTGCTGGGAAATTGGGATTCAATAAAACGCCTCCGACTGTGGAAAGATTTCGCATTGCTCCCGTTGCGCTCAGATGTGCGGCTTCGCTTAGAACGCCATCCCATCGGTTATGGATTATTTCGGATTTTGCCAATGTTTCGAAACTCACCATTGAGCCCACGGCAATCTCCTTACTTTTTTCTTTTATTGTGTCCAAGCCGAGATTGGAAAGATCAATCAGGGCATCTCCCTGCCATTGGCTTAAATGCTTTGCGCGCGGCGGAAAATAAAGCGGAGTACAAACTTCGGTTTGACTTCCTAAAAGTTTCAATGTTTTCTTAACCGTTTCCGGCCGGTAATATTTCATCATGGATCCCTCTAATAATTAATATTCGAACCTTGACTGCGATAGAAAATATCGCCCTTTCTATTTTATCAATTTATGCAAATTTTTTCCTGTTCTTCTTATATATGATCACAATGAAGCAGTTCGCAGAAGAACATTTTGAA
>JALHEL010000353.1 GCA_022837205.1 Leptolinea sp. | reverse complement strand
TTTATACCGTTCAAACAATTCTCCGTTCGATAGGTTTGTTATTTTCCTATTGGTTTTCAAGAATTTACTGTTTCAATACATTTATCCCGATTCACAAAAATAAGAAATTTATCGGTTTGTTTGCGGAAATGGTCTCTAAGATTTAAACTGAGGGCACTTGGGTAATACCCTCATTTAACATCTGCAGTGAAAATCGTAATGTGCAGATTACAAAAAATACTAATTATTGCAATGTATGTATGACAAAAATGTGCTATATTTGCAATCTATAAATAGCAAAATGAAGTTTTATGGATTTATTAATTGAAATACACCGGCAACGATTGAAATGGACAGACACAACTTTTGTGCGTTCCCTTGTAAACCGTATTGATTGGAACTCACGTTTAATCGGAATAAAAGGTTCGCGCGGTGTGGGCAAAACTACGTTGATGCTTCAATACATTAAGCAAAACTATGGAAACAGTACTGATGTTCTGTATGTCAGCCTCGATAATATTTGGTTTACCAATCATAAAATGAGTGATTTAGTTGATGATTTCGTGAAGCGGGGCGGCAAATATCTTTTTCTGGACGAAGTGCATAAATATCCTTCGTGGGCACAGGAGATAAAAAACGTATACGACAATTATCCTCAATTAAGCATTGTTTTCACGGGTTCTTCGTTGTTGGAAATATTGAATGCCCGTGCCGACTTGTCGCGTCGTGCCGATATATATCACTTGCCCGGTCTTTCGTTTCGTGAATATATGGAAATGTTTCACGGTATCCGTCTTCCGACCTATTCCTTTCCGGATATTCTGGAGCGGCATTCCGACATTTCCGATGAAGTTTTGTCCTTGTTCAGGCCGTTGCAATATTTTGATGATTATTTACGTGAGGGATATTATCCGTTTTATGTTGAAAATCCCAAGCGTTTTCCGATACGTTTAGAGGAAACCGTGAACATGATACTCGAAATTGAGTTGCCTTTGCTTCGCCATGTAGACTACGCGTATGTGCACAGGATCAAACAATTGCTGCAAATTATTTCGCAATCAACCCCGTTCATACCCAATGTAAGCAAATTAGCCGAACGCATTGGCATTTCGCGCGCGACGCTAACCACCTATTTAAAATACCTGGAAGAAACGGAATTGCTTATTTCGCTTTACAAGGATTCCCGGGGTATCAGCGCGTTGCAAAAACCGGAGAAAATATACCTCGGAAATACCAATTTGATGTACGTTTTGAATACCGAAAATGTGAACAAAGGCAATCTGCGGGAAACATTTTTCGCCAATCAGGTTCAATACGGACATGTTTTGCAGTATAGCGATGCTTCCGATTTTTTGGTGGACGGAAAATTTACATTCGAGATCGGAGGAAAGCAAAAATCAAGAAAACAAATTGAAGGACTGGAATATGCTTTTGTAGTTTCTGACGATATAGAATATGGTAGCGGCAAACGTATCCCATTGTGGATGTTTGGGTTGCTTTATTGATTTACTTGCTGATCTATGTGTTTATGGAGGGCGTTACTTGGAGTGACGCCCTTTGTATTTAAAAATTTATCGGTTTGTTTATGGATTTTCATCCCGATTTGTATCTCTTAGACAGAAGTTCAACAAATATTCATTTTTAAAACGAAAAAATTATGAAAACGACATTTCAACGAATCGCGATGATTCTGTTTATGACAGGTTTTATTTTTTCTGCCCGCGCGCAGGAAATGGAAGTGACCGGAACGGTGTATGATGCGCAAGACAAATCGCCTATTGTTGGTGCAACCGTGACGGTAAAAGGCTCTAACAACGGAACGGTAACCGATGTGAACGGAAAATATCGGATAAAAGCCGAAAAGGGTGAAACGCTCGTTTTTTCATTTATCGGCTATTTGCAGCAAGAAAAAAAAGTGAAAAAATCCCAACTGGATGTTTATTTAAAACCCGACTTGCAAACGTTGGAAGAAGTGGTAGTGGTTGCTTTCGGAACACAGAAGAAAACATCGATCGTGGGAAGCGTTGCCCGTCAAGCCGAGATGAGGGTTATGCCACCGATGCGGCCTCCATTTGTCGTTCGAGAAGATAATTCGGAAGAATACGAAGCGTTTAAAGAAAACCGATTTCTGTCTGCCGTTCAGCATCCGTTATCCACTTTCTCGTTGGATGTGGATGCGGCATCGTACGGAAATATCCGGCGGATGATCAATCAGGGGCAAATGCCGGAAAAAGATGCGGTACGCGTAGAAGAGATGATTAATTATTTCAGTTACGATTATCCGCAGCCATCGGAAGGGCATCCGGTG
>JALHEL010000352.1 GCA_022837205.1 Leptolinea sp. | reverse complement strand
TGTAAACCCACCAGCATGATAACGTGCGGTTTTTCTCCGCTGAGGTTTAACTTTTCGGCGGGACCGAGTGTTTTTATTAATTCTTCATTGACAATCTTAATGACCATTTGTCCGGGATTTAAAGCTTCGGATACTTCCGTTCCGATCGCTCGTTCCCTGACGTTTGCGACAAATGTTTTCACGACAGAATAATGAACATCCGCTTCGAGCAATGCAATCCGAACTTCACGCATAGCGGCGTCGACGTCTTCGGCGCTCAATTTTCCGCGCCGGGTCAATCCCGCAAATATATGATTTAATCGTTCGGTCAGATTTTCAAACATTTTTCTGTTTCTTCAACCACATCAAATAAAATAATCGGTCGGTTCCCGACAGCGAGTCAATTTTAGCGTAAAACGGCTCCTCTGTAAAGGACACCCACGCAATTGTACTATAACAACCGGATTCAATAATTGACAGTATTATCCATTTCTTTTTCTTTCTGAAAATTTTATAATCGGAATATATTTTCATAATTCAAATTTTCCGATTCCGAGGATTCATTATGCGCTTTGGGTTTTTTGATGATGCCAAAAGGGAATATGTGGTGGAACAGGTTGATGTTCCCGTTTCGTGGACCAATTATATCGGGACAAATAATATGTGTGGTGTGTTCAATCATACAGCGGGGGGATATCTGTTCTGCGGTTCACCGGAGTATCACAGAATTACCCGATTCCGACCAAACGGTGTCCCAATGGATTTCCCCGGTCACTATGTCTATATTCGAGATGATGATACGGGAGAATTTTGGACAATTTCATGGCAGCCTGTCGGATTGCCGCTTGATAAAGCAAAATATCAATGCCGACATGGTCTTTCTTACTCCGTTTATTCTTGCGAGTATCGGGAAATCTCAGCTTCGCAAAAATTATTTGTCGCAATCGATGATCCTTTGGAAATTTGGGATGTAAATATACAAAATCAATCCGATCGTCGGCGTCATCTCAGTGTCTTTTCCTATCTTGAATTCTCATTTCATCATATCGCGATGGATAACCAAAATTTTCAAATGAGCCTGTACGCCGCCGGATCAAGATATCAAGACGGGATCATCGAATATGATCTCTTTTACGAAGAAGATGGTTATCAGTTTTTTACTGCCGATTTTGAACCGGATGGTTTCGATTGTGTTCGGGACCGCTTTATCGGACCGTACCGCACCGAAAAAAATCCGATTGCGGTGGAATCGGGTCACTGTTCCTCAAGCTTTGAAAAAGGAGGCAATCACTGTGGAACTCTGTCGAAACAGCTTTCAATCGACCCGGGCAAAAAAATCCGGCTGATCTTTTTGCTGGGAGAAGGTTCTTTGGAAGAGGGCAGGAAAATTCGAAAGAAATACGCGGATCCTCATGAAGTGGATCGCCAATTTAATCTCTTAAGAACTTTTTGGGATGAAAAATGTTCGAAACTGCAAATTCAAACTCCCGACGATGGAATGAATTCGTTAATTAATATTTGGACCCTTTATCAAAGCGAAATCAATGTTACATTTTCTCGATTTTCATCTTTTATTGAAGTGGGCGGACGTACGGGTTTGGGTTATCGGGACAGTGCACAAGACGCAATGAGTATTCCCCATTCCGATCCGGTCAAATGCAAGAGTCGGATCGTCGAACTTTTACGGGCTTTGACATCGGAGGGGTATGGGTTGCACTTATTTGACCCCGCTTGGTTTGAACCGCAACAAGCGAAGAAACCGTTTAAATCGCCGACTATTATTCCCGTTCCGGAAAAATCAAGCATGATTCATTCGGTGGATCAAGCTTGCGCGGATGACGCATTATGGTTGATCGGAGCGATTCATAATTATCTGAAAGAAACCGGAGATTTTGATTTTGTATGGGAAGAAATAACTTATGCGGACAAAGGATCCGGATCAGTTTATGACCATATGAAGCGAATTCTTGATTTTTCCGAAAAACAGGTGGGAAACCATGGGATTTGCAAAGGATTACGTGCCGATTGGAACGATTGCCTGAATCTCGGCGGCGGAGAGAGTGCATTGGTCAGTTTTCTTCATTATTGGGCACTGACTCAATTTTCGGAATTAGCCGACTTTTTAGGCGAAGAAAAGGATGCAGAATATTATCGGCATGTTGCCGAGCATGTCAGGCAAGTGTGCGAAGAAGTGCTGTGGGATGACGGTTGGTATATCCGAGGAATAACCGCAGACGGACGGAAAATCGGCTGTCATCAAGATGTCGAGGGCAAAGTTTGGGCGGTTTTGTCGGGTGTCGCCTCCCAAGAAAGGGGAGAACAATGCATGAATGCGGTAGAGGAATATTTATTCACTCCCTACGGGTTAATGCTGAACGCCCCCCCTTACACAAAACCCGATGACGGTATCGGATTCGTCACCAGAGTTTATCCGGGGCTGAAAGAAAACGGTTCCATTTTTTCGCATCCCAACCCATGGGCATGGGCTGCGGAATGTACCTTGGGTCACGGGGACAGAGCTATGCGCTATTACGATGCCCTTTCTCCGTATAAGCAAAATGATCAAATCGAAATCAGGCAGGCAGAGCCCTATTCATATTGCCAATTTATTGTCGGGAAAGCGCATACGGCATTTGGAAGAGCCAGGCATCCGTTCATGACGGGGACAGCCGGATGGGCTTATTATGCGGCAACA
>JALHEL010000351.1 GCA_022837205.1 Leptolinea sp. | reverse complement strand
AAGAGTTTTTGAATTCACCGAGACGGCCGTTAGGGTTCTCCGGTATCTTTCTATGATTCCGAAAGGTGTATCAGAAAATCTTCTTGAAATCGTTATTTGGTAAAATGGGTAATATTCATTAAATTTGAAAATTGGGAGAAAAAATGAAAATCAATTATCAGGAGACGACCAACGATCTGTTGACCAGGATCGATATCCATAATAAATACGGCAGTAAAGATATTGATCAATGGATGTTGGATACACTGGATCTGAAACCCGGAATAAAGATTTTGGATGTGGCTTGCGGCGGGGGCAAGCAATGTATTTCGTTTTATAAATATTTAAAGGGTGACTGTGATATCACCGGCGGTGACGTGAACCAAGAACTGTTGGATCAAGCCGAGCTGGAAAATGTAAAACTGGGCAGCCCTTTCAAAGTGATTCCGCTGGATTTTGATAAACGGTTTCCTTTTGACGATCAAACTTTTGATCTGGTTTCCTGTTGCTTTGCGATTTATTATGCGAGTGACATTCCTTTTACCATTCGGGAGATGCACCGTGTTCTGAAACCGGGAGGGCGAATTTTTACCACCGGACCGATGCCGGAAAACAAGAAAGTGTTCTATGACATTATTCGTGAGGCAACCGGCAAAGAAATTCCGCCCATGCCCGGCAGTTCCCGCTACAGCACCGAGATTTATGATGCCATCGCACAGACTTTTTCGAAGGTTGAAACCCACATCTTTGAAAACCCCCTGATCTTCAAGCAGCCTGGCCCATTCATTGCATATACGCGTGCCAGTTTATCGGAAGATCGCCGGCTGTGGACATCCCTGTTTGAAAATTCAGATGAATTTGAGAAGATGATGCAAAAAATCTTAAAAGTCGCTGATGAACGAATCAAACGGGATGGGGAATTGGTAATGACCAAAGTGGTTGGCGGTTTTGTCGGGACCAAATAATATGAGCGAAATGCGATTTTACGGCAAGCGGATTCTATTTATCGGTGCTCATCCAGATGATATTGAATTGGGTTGCGGTGCGTTTATCGCCCAAATCGCCTCTCAGACGGAGGTGCGCTGCGTCACGCTTTCCGATAACCAAAAAGATCCGGCGCTGAAGAATCTGCCCGATGAGCATTTCGCCGCTATGGCTGCGCTGGGGGTAAAGCCGGATCGAGTATCGTTGCTGACTTATGAAACCCGCCGGTTCCCATTTTTCCGGCAGGAAATTCTGGAAGAGATGGTCAAGTTGCAGCGGGAGTTTCAACCCGATATCGTGTTTGTCCATACTTCTGCCGATGTTCATCAGGATCATAAAACGGTGACTGAGGAGGCGCTGCGGGCATTTCGAGGCAGAACGGTTTTGGGCTTTGATGTTATCCGCAGCAGTTATGGTTTTTTCCCGAGTTTTCTGGTTTCCGTAACCGAAGAACAGGTTAACAGCAAAATTGAATCGCTCCGCTGTTATAAAACCTATCAATCCAAATATTATTTTGATCCCGAGATCACCCGCGCGACGCTGATTCGGAATGGAGCGATTTGTGAGCGAAAGTTTGCGGAGGGATTTGATATTTTGCGTATTGTTGCTTCTTTTGGAAAAGATTGACATTTTATGAAATCTAGTGCTGCGAAGAAAAATAACAACAAAATTATTTGGACAATTATTCCGATTGCTTTTTTTCTCATTCTTTTGGGTATCGGAATAATAATTCATGATGATTATGGAGGGTATACAGATGAACTCGCAGATATCGAAGTTGGAATGGTTAATCTTAAATATATTTATTCAAAGATCCCTTTTCTACAAAATATCAGCGGTTTGAATATTCCTGTTCATGGTAAGTTTGATTCATTGCCAGATCTTCTGACTTATAAATGTCGAATTTATGGCAGTGCTGCGATGACTCCCACACTTTTTGTAAATAATATACCGGGAGTATCTTTAGATATCGGCGAATATTTGAATTTTCGACGCTTTTATATATTTTTAAATTTCTATCTGGCTGCCGTTTTGTTTTATCTTTTCTTGAAAAAACGTTTCCGGAATCCGTTAATCGCTTTGGCCGGAACACTCATGCTTGTTCTTTCTCCGCGAATATTTGCTGATTCTTTTTACAATTGTAAAGATAGTATCTTTTTTAGTTGGTTTCTGATCAGTTTATTGGGAATCGGTTTTTATCAACTGGATCGGAAAAAATACGGCTTAGCCCTGTTTGGGCTTGCGTTCGGATTGGCTGCTAACACGCGGTTTTACGGATTTATTCTTCTGCCGGCATTTGCCGGAATCGCAATTTTCAATATGATTACGGATCCGAAA
>JALHEL010000350.1 GCA_022837205.1 Leptolinea sp. | reverse complement strand
CGCCCAAAGTGCTCGTCAACTCTTTGGGCGCCTTGCTTATTTCTCAATCCACTCCGCGCCTTTCTTTCCTTTCAGATAATAATCGAACCAATCCAATACCCGTAAAGATAAATCGTTGCATGCCTCCTGCGAATACATGGAATGCCCTTCTTTGGGATAGAACAGGGCAACTACCTTTTTCCGATTCCGTTTCAGCCCGATGTAGAACTCCATGGTCTGCTCCCAATAGATATTCTGATCTTTCTTTCCGGTCCATAATAAGATGGGGGCATTCACCCGATCCACATAGTGGATGGGACTGTTTTGAAAATAAAGCTGCTTGTCTTCATTGAAACTTTTTTTCATTTCATATTGTCCGGCCTCGAATTGAAAATAAAAAGGTATTAAGAAATTGTAGTTATACGAAAAATAGGAACGTACAATGTCACTGTTGCCGGCCCCGGCAATATATGCCGCGAACCGGTCGGAGTGGGTGGCGATAAAATTGGCCTCATACCCGCCGTGCGAATGTCCGAAAAGACCGATCCTGCTTTTATCGATACAGGGATTCTCCTCCAAAGTATCCAAAGCATGGTGCACACAATCCAAAGCGGATAATCCGGGACCTTTTTCCCCGTAAACGATATCGGGAAAATAGACAAAATATCCCTTTTCCAACAGCAACCTGAGATTGAACCCATCGCTGTTTGACGTGCTAAATGCTGCTATCGGATATTTATTGGGTTTCCGGCTTTGTATCTTATAAATATTCAATACCATCGGGTATTTACTGGAAGAAGTGTAGTTCAACGGGTAATACAGGATGCCTTTCAGCGAAATGCCGTCGCTGTTGGTATAGGAGACAATTTCACGTTTAAGGGATAAGATGGCGCTGTCGGTTTCGTTGCTTTGGAACAGCACAGTTGCGTCTTTTCCCGGTTCCTTATACACAAGCCGTGGAGGAAGGTTATAGTTTTCTTCACTATAATAAAAATGCGTGTAATTCTCGTCGTACTTCAGATCTTTAATATTCATGCCGGTGAAGGGTATAAGTGTCTCATTCTTCCCGTTTTTGTGTAAGATGTAAGCGGTTTTGTTTTCCTTGCGGTTATACAGCTTCAGCAGTACCGGTTTTTCCGGGTCAATTGTTTTTATATCAAACCTGTAGGCGATATCCTTCGAAGTCCCGTTGAGGATCGTCACCTCACATCCTTCAAAATCGCCCGGTTTCGACAATCGGTTTTCCTCCGGGTTATAACTCCATAAACCGCCATCGCCGTCAAAAAGGACACGCTGTCCGTCCGGTGTAAAATAAGGAGTACCTAACTTATTCCCGTCAATGCTCTTTCTTATGCCGGTAGCAACGTGACACGAGTACCAACTGTTGCCCTTGGTGTATAAAAGATATTGGCCGCCGGGTGAAGAATACAGCTCCTTGACGGTATCCATCAGGGAATACGTATTGTTCTGCCGGTCATAGATATCAATCTTCAGTTTGGGTGAATAGGTGAGATAATCCTGCAAAAGAAAACGATCAACGCTTAGGAAATAACGTCCGTTGTCCAGGCTCGCCTTCTCCGTCGATTGGTCTGCACCGACCTGTTCTATCTGTCTTAAGCCGGGTTTCCAGACATAATAGAGATAATGAGGATGTGGGTAGAATTTCCTCTCCAACCGGTAATCATCCCCATGCCAGATATCCACCAACGACGTATCCTGTTTCTCGTAATCGGCCACTACTTTGAGAAAATAACTATCCTCCTCTCCGATGGTTTCCGTAAATACCCGCTGGGGAGTTATGGGTAATACATCCTGTAAAGGATGCGCCGTCTTAGTATTAAGGTCGAGATAGACGGTACGCATGGCCGTACTTCCCGGATCCTGCTCATGGATCATGACGCCTTGCCGTGCGGGATATATGTCCAGGAGCCTGATTTCGCGGGGAGAACTGTATAGCTGTTCCTTGCCTTTATCGTCCAACCGCACAAGGTGGCAATCCCCTTCCTCCTCTTTGGTAATCACATATAACCGGTCATCTTCTGCAATTATAAATCGGATTGCATGATCAACGGATTGCAGCAACTTACCCGAAGTGTCATACAACCCGACCCTGTTATCCGCCTTCTCATTGTAGTGCAACACAAACCATCCGTTATTTTTCAGCACTTTCATATCCTTTACATGCCCGTAATAGATACCGGTCTGCTTCCTCAGGTTCCATAATTCTGCCGACTCCCGGTTCCGGGTAAGTAGATGGTCGTTATCGGGAAAAAAGTGATCGCCTGTGATAGCTCTCTGTCCGGTTGGTTTTTCGGGATAGCTGTTA
>JALHEL010000349.1 GCA_022837205.1 Leptolinea sp. | reverse complement strand
CGAGGAATTGCGGCAAATACAAATGAAGCAATTCACTTAGCCACCGGTCAATACGTCGGGTTTTTAGACCATGATGACCTGTTAGCTCCTTTTGCACTATATTCGGTCGCAGAAGTAATCCGTGAAATACCGGATTGCGACTTGATTTATTCGGATGAAGACAAAATTGATAAAAAAGGAAAATCAAGATTCAATCCTTTTTTCAAACCGGCCTTTTCTCCTGATTTTTTGAGATGCTGGAATTATATCTGCCATTTTTTAACGATCAGAAAATCTCTGGGCGATCAATTGGGTTGGATTCGAGATGGATTCGAAGGTGCTCAAGATTATGATCTTATTTTGAGATGTACTGAAAAATCAGAGAAAATAGTGCATATTCCAAAAATCTTATACCATTGGCGCGTATTACCGGGATCCACCGCACTTACGGTCGATTCCAAGAGTTATGCCTCCGACTCCGGGATAAAAGCTTTATCAGATCATCTGACAAGAGTTCATCGGACGGGAAATATTCTTCCGGGACCGTCCCCAACCACTTATATTGTTGATTATTCTATCCATAATCAACCACTCGTTTCGATTGTTATTCTTCATACCGGATCTTTTGAAAATTTAAGAAAATGCCTTTCATCCATTTTAAATCGAACAAGTTATCCAAATTTTGAAATATTGATTGCGGTAAATGATCCGGATCATTCGATTGAATTTCCGCTTTATGAAACATTGACAACGGATCAACGAATCAAAATAATTCCGTACCAAGATTCATATCGTCTTTCAAATATAAACAATTATGCCGTCCAATTTGCAAAAGGAACTGTATTGTTATTTCTCGATGAAAATACTGAAATAATCACTCCCTGCTGGATTGAACAAATGCTTAAATTGCTATTACGTCCGGATGTGGGGACGGTCGGTGCAAAATTAATAAACAAGAACAATACGATTCACCACGCCGGTATCTTAATAAGATCGGATGATGCGATCATTTTTTATTCTTCCGGTGTCCATCGAACCAATCCGGGATATCAATTATCCTTATCTCTCCCACGAAATGTTACAGCAGTCTGCGGTTCCTGCTTCATGACAAGAAAAGAAGTTTTCGATGAAATTGGCGGATTTAGTTGCGAATTCACCCATTCATATGGGGATATCGATTTTTGTATGAAATGTCTACAGGCCGGTTATTTGAATGTCTGGACCCCATTCGCGGAACTTACCTTTTCCAAAGAATCTGAAAAAGAAATTGTAAGTGGGAATAAAACGATGAGAGAAGATTTGCATTCGGATATACAGCTGTTTCAGAAGAAATGGCAGCGGGAAATTTTGAACGGCGATTTTTATTACAATCCCAATCTCCGATTAGACCAACCGCCTGAAATAAACCTCGGTCAAATAGATTTTCGCCCAAGAATCGTCGATATCAATCGGCAACAATCAGACGAGAAATATCGTTTTTCGCGCCTTAACAGTCGGTAAATAATTAAAAACAGATATCTTTGTCGGTATTTTTCATCCGTAAAAAATCGATAAATAAAGTATATACAAAGTTTTGGCGGGAAATAATTGATGTTAATGAAAGCAAAATTAACAGGATAAAAAAAGTTACCATAACAAAAACAGTATTAACAGGTGTTTTTATCCCGATAACTTGCCCGGCAAACTCAACGAGTTGCGGAAATGCAATCATTATCAGCATTACGATAATAAAGAATATCCACAACAAGGAGTACTTTAAACTGAGGTTTTCTTTTTTAAGAAAATAATATACAAAGAAAGCATAGAACAATACCCCTGCCAGAAGTGATAATCGAATTGTGAGTGACATATTCTATAATCTTCTATTTCTTACCGATTAGTTGATAAAAAAAGATTGCTAAAGTAACTTTTATCATATAATAAACAGATTTCGTCTTACCGATTGACGATTTTCCCTTTTTCCGTTCATTCATTTCAGTCGGTACTTCAACCACTTTGCAGCCATTCACAATCGCTGCTACAACCGATTCCGGTTCCGGATAATCCTGAGCATAATTTTGGGCAAAAAAAGTCATTAACTTTTTATCCACCGCTCGAAAACCGCTGGTAACATCATGGATTGTCACACCCGTTGTTACTTTGATCGTCCAACGTAAAATATTAATTCCTGTCCTTCGAATATTCGAGGATTGATACCCTTCACAATTAATAAAACGTGAACCGATTACCAGATCCGCATCACCTTCGATAATCGGATTAATCAGATCTTGAATATATTCTGCTCTATGCTGTCCGTCCCCATCAAATTGAAAGGCTATATCATATTCATGCTCTAAGGCATATTTATAACCGGTTTGCATCGCCCCTCCGATTCCAAGATTTATCGGAAGATCGAGATAATTAAAGTTATTTTTTCGCAAAATACTTCTTGTTTGATCAGTTGAACAATCGTTGATTACAACATAATCCACATCCGGACAATTTAATAATAAAGAAGAAACGGTATCCACAATGTTTTCTTCCTCATTAAAAGCCGGTATTAAACCTATTATTTTCATCAAATGCTATCCCTGCGGTATAATTTTGCAAGCTATTTTTATATTATAAAGTATCAGAATATTTTTAAGACAGCCGAAAGCTCTAAACCTTATTTTTGTTCTAAAGAAACTGTTGAAACAGAAGACTATCCTATAAGATGAATAAATATCCAAAAATATCGATTATTACCCCTTCTTTCAATCAAGGGAAATTCATTAGGGATACGATTGAAAGCGTATTAAACCAAAATTACCCTAATCTGGAATATTTTATAATCGATGGAGGTTCAAGCGATAATACTCTCGATGTTCTTAGACAGTATCAAGGATATTTAACTTGGGTATCGGAAAAAGATAACGGTCAAGCTGATGCCATCAATAAAGGAATCAGAATGTCAACCGGTGAAATTATCACTTTTATAAATTCTGATGATTATTATTTACCAAACACTTTATTTAAAGTTGCTGATTTGTTTCTTACCCATCCGGAAATTGTATGGATTACAGGTAATTACCAAATTATTGACGAAAATAAAAAAACTATTGAACCGTTTGTCGTTAAATATAAAAATTATTTTAGGAAAAGATCCAATCCTCACCGGTTACGTCTGACAAACTATATTATTCAACCAAGTACCTTTTGGCGGAAAAAGGCTAATGATGAAATCGGATTATTTGATGCCACATTGAGATATACTTTCGATTACGATTATTGGCTTCGTTTAATGGATAATTACCCCCATTTATGCATCGATGACCCATTGTCCGCATTTCGGATTCACGGGCAATCAAAAGGTGGGGCCGAATATAAGCAACAGTTCAAGGAAGAAATAGACGTTTTAAAAAGATATCAGCCAAGTAATTTTGAGTATCTCTTTCATGTTATCCATAATTGGTTGATCGTGAAATCATATAATATATTTAAGTGAGCATCAATCGTCTTTTCAGTAAAATTATATCCATCGAGTACCTGAAAATATTCATAAAAATCGGAAATGGTATTCGAATCATAAAATTATAAAACTCCTTGACATAACTCCATTCTCGACTTTACAATAGAGCACATGCAATTATTCAGTAATTCCTACGCATATTATTATTACGGCAGCCGATTTAAACCCGCCGGAGTTTTTGCGTAAGAATTAACCATAGTCATTAAAAAGCGATCCCGGCCGGGATCGCTTTTTTTATTTATTACAAGCAAAAAGCAACGGAGGATCAATATGGAAGTTCAATTAGCAGATGGTCGGATTATTCCGGTTGAGTCGCATCGAATTAAGATTGTCCAGCCAACCAAATTTTTACCGATCGATGAACGTTTAACAGCTATTCGGAATGCAGGTTTT
>JALHEL010000348.1 GCA_022837205.1 Leptolinea sp. | reverse complement strand
ACTTTATCGGGGTGGGGAACATAAACAAATAGAAGCTCTGATTCACCTGATAATATCTTTATGGTTCCGTAATCAAAAAGATATTGAAAAATCCCGCTCTTTTTATATTGAACGCTTTGGATTTTGCTGATCAAAGTCATGGTTACTTCTTTTTTTGCGAATGGTTTCCGGTTGATGTCCGCAACCCGTTCGGCACCGACATAATACAGATCATTCGACCAATCAATCAAGGCGTAAATAATCCAAAAAATAAAAACGACAACGAGAATTAATAACGCTGCTTTTATCTCAAAAACTTCAAATATTTCCCAATCCCGAGTGATTCCGACAACGATTGTGACAAGTGAACATAATAATAAAAGGATGGGGATAATCGCCTGCCGGACAAAATATGCCCAATGTGCCCGATAAACCATTCCCTCTTTTTCAGCCGCATTACCCTTCTTTTGCTTTACATAGGAATAAGCGGTCGGGGTATATTCACTGATATAGTAGACCGCCGGTTTCGGCGGACGATTTCGTCGATCGGCTTTGACCGGCGGTTTGATTCTCAAATCGGCAAAAACATAGATGCAATAGAACAAAAAAATGACGACGGAAATACCGGCGATAATCGGAATTATCTTGTAACGGCCAAACAAAAACCAGCAAATTAAAAGACAAACCGCGAGAATCCCCAACCCTTTCAGCAAGCGTAGGATGTGGCTTGCCGGTAAACCGGTGTTTTCCTTTGATTCTCGCGGTTCAAGTGACATTTATCAGATTTGCTTCAAGAACTCTAATTCTTCGGCATCCGCTTTCTTCTTGATTTGAATTTTATCGCCTCGTTTCAATTCTCCGCCCAAATACTTGGTTGAGATCGGACTTTCCACGTATTTCTGAAGTGCCCGCTTCAGCGGACGTGCGCCAAATGCCTGGTCATACCCGATGGTCGCCAGCCACTGCCGGGCATCATCGTCCAGCTCAAATTCAATCCCGTTTTCACTGAGGCGCTGACGAACTTCTTCCATCTGGATATCGACGATCTTTTTCATGTCATCAAGTGATAATTTGGAGAACATGATGATTTCATCGATCCGGTTTAAAAATTCCGGTCTGAAGGTTGATTTCAGCGCCTTATCCACTTTCAGTTTGGCTTCCCGATCTTCGGCTTCATCTTTTGATCCGATGAAACCCAAGGTTCCGCCGCGGTTAATATATTCGGTACCTAAGTTGCTGGTCATAATCAACACGGTATTTCGGAAATCGACTACTCTTCCTTGTCCGTCGGTCAAACGCCCGTCATCCAGGATTTGCAACAGGGTGTTCCAAACTTCGGGGTGTGCCTTTTCAATTTCATCGAAAAGGATCACGCGATAAGGGCGACGGCGAACCGCTTCGGTCAATTGACCTCCCTCTTCGTATCCCACATATCCCGGAGGAGCGCCGAACAACCTTGAAACGGTATGCTGCTCGCGATACTCACTCATGTCGATCCGGACCAATGCATCCTCATCATCAAACAGATATTCCGCCAATGCTTTGGCAAGTTCGGTTTTTCCGACGCCGGACGGACCGATAAAGATAAAGGAACCGATCGGCCGCTTGGGATCTTTCAGCCCTGATCGCGCCCGACGAATCGCATCCGCGATGGCATGAATCGCCTCATCCTGACCGATGATCTTCTCATGCAAGCGATCCTCCATATGCAAGAGTTTCTCGCTTTCGCTCTCAAGCATCTGATTTACCGGTATTCCGGTCCATTGAGCGATAACTTGGGCGATATCATCCACATCGACAACTTCATCCAGTTTATGATCCGATTCCCAAGTTGCTTTTTTCTGGTTGAATTCATCTTCGACACGCAAGCGCTCGGCTTTAATTTTTGCCGCTTTTTCATAATCTCGTTCCAAACCGGCATCTTCTTCCTCTTTTGCCATCCGATCAATTTCGTTCTTCATCTCTTTCAGATCGGGAGGAAGGCTGTATAACGCAACCCTTAACTTTGCGCCGGCTTCATCGATCAGGTCGATTGCTTTATCGGGGAATTTACGATCCGTGACATAACGGGAAGATAAGCGGACAGCCGCTTGTAATGCATCATCCTTATAAATCACTTTATGATGTTGCTCATATTTGTCTTTCAAACCGTGCAGCATCTCGATCGTACTGTTTTCCGAAGGTTCTTCGACATAAATGGGAGCGAAACGTCGTTCCAATGCCGTATCTTTTTCAATATATTTTCGATATTCATCGAGTGTGGTCGCACCGATACATTGAAGTTCTCCGCGGGAAAGCGCCGGTTTCAACATATTCGAAGCATCGACAGCCCCTTGTGAGGCACC
>JALHEL010000347.1 GCA_022837205.1 Leptolinea sp. | reverse complement strand
CGTTGGAGATAGACCGGGCGAGCTTTGAATTCAGTTTTCATCACCCGAAAACAATCTTCTATTTCCCATCTTCTATTGCTGACCTTTATAATGCTGAGAGCATCATCTTCCAGATTCGTACCTATCGCATAGAAACCATCGAACTTCTCTTCCTGAGCGATCAGTTCATCATCCAGACAATAGATGTCTTGATCCGCTGCTTGCCCTTGAGCAGTAAAACTGTTTCTTTTTACAAACCGTTTGTAATCATTCTGATTGCTTTTCTGGATCTTATCCGGATGGGACTCCATTGCCTTCAGTGCACGCTCAATTTGAGATTGCCTGATATGCCGTTGATACTCTTTGTACTTGAGCGAAAATGTTACGATCATTTTTTGTTCGACGATCATTTTTTGTTCGAGTCCATTTTCCTTGACCCACCGTTCTTTGAAAAAGATCTTCTCGTAGTCTTCTTCCTCATTCAGCGCTGATAAATCATAGAGTGTGTTGTCTTTGCCACATCGCCAACCTGTTTCAGACAATGCCCAATCCATTAAATACTTTTTCAATTTCTTGATGGATTGCGTCGTAATGAACGCCCGGTTCTCTTGATCGTTAAAAATCCGGTTGCTGTTCGAGGCTAACCCGGCATCCGTACAAACAATGAATTTTGATAAATTGAAATCTTTTAGGATCTTCTGCTCTAACGGTTTCATCGTCAGTTGTTCATTTGTATTGCCACTGTTCACACAAAACGCCAGCGGTATTCCATCTCCGTCCATGAACAGACCCATTTGAACAATGGGGTTCGGCCGGTGTTCTTTACTTGCCCCATATTGTTTGATCCCCTTTTCTTGTTCAATTTCAAAAAAGTAATTTGTACAATCGTAGTAGAGAATCCCGCTGTTCCGTTGGGATAGTTTGAGACTATTCTTGTACAGTTGGGCTTGGATGAAGTCTGTTTCCTTTGCAATGACTTCAAGCGCTCTATACACATGCTGCAGTTCAAATTCTGGCTTCTCCAGAAAGTTCGATGAGAGCTTATAGGTTGATAGCTTCGATGCCGGAAATAGAATCCGTCCATAAATCAGTCGTGACAGGACACTGTTCAGATCAAATTCATATTGATACTTTTGTGTGATCTGCTCACAGATCTTTGGTAACCCAAGAGCGTAGTATATCTGCTGTAAAAAAAGATACCCCAGGTTATATGTTCGCTGCTTATCCATGTCAATGGGTTTGGTAGGCGAGAATTGAACCATCACTTTGGCGTGATCCTCTTTCTCCTTTTCATTCAGTTGGGCAATATATGCTTTCGCCCATTCGATGGGATCTTGGCCGCCAAGCCGTTCACTCAGTTCTGCGTATGTGCCCAATTTCTCAACAATTTTTGAGGAGTTTTTCCCGTCTTTATAGGTGGATTTGATCACATAAAGGGATGAAGCGTTTTTTGATTTGGTGATTTTCAATCTCATGAGTATTCCCTCCCAAAATATGAGGAAATTATACCATAGTACTATAAAGTACGCAATAGAACAAGGGGATAATTTGACTTTCTATGAACGAAATAAGCCCTTTTTACGAGGACTTTTTCTTCGTTTTCTTTTTAATGTTTCCAATTAAGTGTCAAAGACCCGACAATTCGAAACCGATAAACATTACTCTTAATCATTATTGGTAAATACCCCCGATCATCTCCTGGTAAACTTTCCCCGACTATTGACAACCGATGTGGATTAAAATTGAACGTAATCCATAATAAACGAAAAGGAACTAATCCTATGCTGAAAATCAGTCCAGAAGCCAAAGCTTGGTTGGAAAAGAAAGGACAATCTGCCATAACGTTGGTGCGGCAAGTTGCGAAAGTCAACACCTGTTGTTGTTCCACGATTTCTTATATGGATGCGGTTTTGGGCAAACCCCAGAAAGATCCGGCGGAATATCATAAAGAAACAATTGACGGAATCGATGTCTATTTTCAGCAAAAAATAAAATTCCCGGAAGATCGTGATATCACGATCGAATTAAGCAATACCCTCGGTTTGAAATCTCTGAAAGTTACCGGCATGTTTCAAGGCGGAGCGATTACCGCTTAATTTATTTTTCAGCTCCCTTTATTGGCAGTATGGAAACCGATTCAAAACGGCTACCATAAAAGGAAAGTTCTTAAAATAAAAGGAGCTGTCGTGCAAAAATTTCAACCGAAACAAATGCTGCGGGAATGGCTGGGGATTCATGAACCGCTGAATGATGTGGAATTCGTCGCCGGAATGCGACCGATTCAAACAAATGATCTTCCTCCCCTCAATATTCAAGAAGTTATCGCAGAATCACAAAAAGCTTGGCGAGAAAATCCACTGGCTCATCGAATTATATCGATTACGACACAATATGTGATCGGCAAAGGTGTCACGTTCAAAGCCTGTGATTCCGAAACGCAGTGTTTTCTGCGGACTTTTTGGGATCATCCCTTGAATAAAATGGATTTGCGAATTCACGAATGGAACGATGAATTAAGTCGTAGCGGGAATCTCTTTATACTTATCTCGTCTGATGTGAGTGGTATGAGTTATGTGCGGGCGATTCCTGCTGCTCGGATTCATGAGATTCGGACGCGGGATAACGATTGCGAACAGGTGATCGCTTATAAAGTGATTCAACCCACTCCGGAGTTTCTGTATGACGAAAAATGGATTCAAGCTGCTGATCGATTAAATCCGACGTTAGATCCAGT
>JALHEL010000346.1:2944-3372 GCA_022837205.1 Leptolinea sp. | reverse complement strand
AACTTATCCAGATCTGTAATTAACATCAGAGAGTTTCATTTTACTGACTACGCATATAGCGATGCCGATATTTCAAAGTTTGCTTTCCTAAAGAAAATAGTCGAAACAGATAAGAGGTTATATGCCTTCCACCCACACTTCCAATCCAATTTAAAGCTAAAAGAAGAAGGACAGATTTATTCTTATGCTCTTGCAGAGATCTCCAGAAACAATTATGAGGAAGAAAAAGATTTAATAAGACTGATTAGTGACCCGGATACTACGTTATGTCAGTGCCTTTGGCATATGTTCGAAAAAAGGAACTGGAAGAGCCCAGAAGATTTTGAGAATGAAACGGAACTTCATAAAAACTATTTCGGGTTGATAAGAAATAATAATAAAAACAACATGACCAAGGATCAGCTATTAACCATTGCTATTGCTTTAAA
>JALHEL010000346.1:0-2897 GCA_022837205.1 Leptolinea sp. | reverse complement strand
ACGATTAAGAATGATAGACCGCTTGCTCAGCAAAGCAAATCATAGGCTTGATGATTATCGTGAGCCTGATAAGACATATATTCAAATACTGGAAAATTTCCCCAAGATATCTTTAGCAGACTTCAATATTCTTCTTGAAATAAAGGAAATAGAGCCTTTAGGAACAAAATCTAGAAATTAAAAAATATTTTCAACTCAATGAGTTGGTTTAGAGCCTTTTTAAGGGCTCTTTTTTTATGCTCGAATTCTAAAAGCCGTGATAATACTGGGTTTTTTGCCCAACTCGGCAAGTTGGTCGTGCTTTTTCAAGATCAGAAATAATAGAACCAGATGCTGATACAGCATCAATAAATCTCACAGCCTGAGATGGCCATTAAGGCGGTGAGGTGCATATCAAGTAGACGTTCGATGAATATCGAACATGTTTGATGCATCCACCGTTATTTGTCATGCCCATTTTAGGCATCTAAGAAACCGGCTTCGCATCAAACACATCGGCTTTTTATGTGTCCTCACCGCCTTAGCAGGTCAGGCGGAAAGGACAATCTATGAAAAAACATGACAATCAGAAGCCGAAAAAGTACTACTATCCTTTGAGAAGGGAGAATGACCGAAATAGTGTTGATCTTGTTCCGGTTACAGAGGAACAGTACGAGGAGTTAACGAAGCTTATTAACAGAAAACGCAAACGAGAACAACGGGCGGGACGTTGTCTTTGCCCCAAACAGTATTTTTGGAAGTGTGATGCGGACTGTGATAATTGTCAGTATTACAAGAGCGATTGGATATCTCTTGATCAGGCATTGAACGGATTTGCCGGTCTTGGGAGTATCCTGCTCGACTTTCTTGCAGATGATTCTTGCCTTGCTGAAACAATCGAAAAACGTGCCTTGTCTGAAACCTTGGAGTTATTACTCGATAGTTTCTCTAAAGAGGAACAGGAAATTATTAGGCTATTTTCCGAGGGACATTCTGAGCGAGAAATTGCAGATAAAGTCGGGTGTTCTCAAAAGACGGTTAACAACAAAAAAAGAGCCATTTTTTCGATGCTGCTTGAAAACCTGAAAGATTGGTTGTAAAAATAATTTTTCTAATTACTCAAAACCGCATAACTTGTCCAAGGGGATAGTGAGAGGATCATTATCCCTTTTGTTTTGCTCCTCTCGAAAATTATCGAAAGGAGTTTTTTTATATGAACAAACTCATTTATGTCTGCTCCCCTTATCGGGGAGATATCAGGACGAACACGGAACAGGCCAAGGGATACTGCCGAATAATTGTTCAGGAAGGCGATATTCCCATCGCTCCTCATCTTTTCTTTCCGCAATTTATGAGCGACAGCAAAGCCGCCGAGCGAGAGCGAGCAATGGAGATGAACCTTGAAATTATGCGGCACTGCGATGAGGTTCATGTCTTTGGCCATCAGATCAGCTTTGGGATGTTTCAGGAAATACAGGCGGCAAAGAAGCTGGGCATCCCTGTGGTGCAGGAGGAAGTCGAATGAAACTAACCATTTACACAGCAGATACCTGCGGACAGGAATCCAATGTCTACTATCCGAACAGGCTTGACGTAACGAATGAAGCGACTTTCAAGGATGCGGTCTCCTTTGACCATGTGGCGGCAAGGTATCAAAACAACTATCGCAGCAATGTAAACTTCATCGAATCCGATCATATCAGCATGGACTGTGATAACGAAAAAAGCGATGATCCGAAAGCCTGGATTCTACCTGAGGATATCCTAAGTCTTTTTGACGGTGTCTCCCTTGCCATCGCTACCAGCAGAAATCACATGAAGGAAAAAGGCATGAGATCCGCAAGGCCGAGATTTCATGTCTACTTTCCCATCCCTGAAACAAGAGATAGCGAAGGCTATGCACAGCTCAAAGAAGAACTCGCAGACCTCTTTTCTTTCTTCGATGCCGGAGCTTTGGGAAGTGCTCGGTTTATGTACGGAAATCCTGATACGGAGGTCATTTGGCGTGAACGAGATCAGCTTATCACGGACTTTATCCGGGACGATTTTGCAAAGTGGGATGAAGCGCAAAGTGAGATTCCGGAAGGCTCAAGAAATAAGACACTTTCACACTATGCCGGCCGCATCATCATAAGGCTTGGCGCAACGGAGGAAGCCCATGAGATGTTTCTTAAAAAGGCTGACCTTTGTAATCCTCCGCTTCCGGATCATGAACTTCAAACCATCTGGCAGAGAGTGCGATGCGCTTCGGAAAGAAAGTATCGGCACAGAAAGGCTATATCCCTCCGGAAGAATACGGCAAGGACTTCTCACTTATGCCGCCCGATTTTTCGGACATCGGTCAGGCTAAGGTCTTGACCCGAGAAAAAGGCGAGATCCTCGTCTACACCGATGCGACAGACTACATGACCTATAACGGGACGCATTGGGAGGAATCAAGGCAAAAAGCGGTCGGTGTCTGTCAGGATTTTTTGGATAAGCAGCTGGAAGAAGCAAAGGCTGTGCTTGGAAAAGCGACAAAGTTTCTCACGGAATCAGGGGTAACCCAAGAGCTCATTCAGGCAGGCGGCAGGACGCTTGAAAAAGCTATCGAGCCTGAACAAAAGAAAACATTTGATTTATATCGAGTCGCCCTTGCCTATAAAAATTTTGTCATGAAAAGGCGTGACATGAAGTATGTCACTTCCGCACTTCAGGCGGCAAAGCCCATGCTCCTTAAAATGATTCAGGATTTTGACAGTCAGGATTTTATGCTGAATACGCCTACCGCTGCCTATGATCTCACAAAAGGTCTTCAAGGAGCGGTGCCTCACAAGCCGGAAGATTATATGACGAAAATCACTCTGGTCTCGCCTGATACGAAAAATGAGAAACTCTGGCTTGATGCGGTCTCGGGCTTTTTCTTAAGCGATCAGGAA
>JALHEL010000345.1:2796-5136 GCA_022837205.1 Leptolinea sp. | reverse complement strand
CTGAGTGTCCGGCCTGCGAGACCGCAGCGACCTGGCCTCCCCCGGACCTGTTTCCATCCCCTCATTGTCGGGGCTGAGTGTCCGGCAGGATTATTTCTACACGGAGATTGAAGCTGACGGCTGGGTTTCCATCCCCTCATTGTCGGGGCTGAGTGTCCGGCCGGCCCAGATCTCCAGCGAGCTGGGCATCCCGGTCGAGTTTCCATCCCCTCATTGTCGGGGCTGAGTGTCCGGCTACGACTTAGGAGGACGAGCATGGCAAAGCAAAGTTGGAGTTTCCATCCCCTCATTGTCGGGGCTGAGTGTCCGGCCGTACGCACCTGACGATTCCTACCGCGCAGAGGCATTCGTTTCCATCCCCTCATTGTCGGGGCTGAGTGTCCGGCCAACGCCCTAGCCGCCCCGGCGACTAGGAGCACAGGTTTCCATCCCCTCATTGTCGGGGCTGAGTGTCCGGCCTTCGGAAGACCGTCGGGTTTAACTCCTGTGCAAGTTTCCATCCCCTCATTGTCGGGGCTGAGTGTCCGGCATGGCTACCCTGGCTGCCAGGGTCTAGCCCCCCCCCCCGTTTCCATCCCCTCATTGTCGGGGCTGAGTGTCCGGCAAGCGTTCCTCTTTGACCTCGGCGTGGAAGTTGCGAAGGTTTCCATCCCCTCATTGTCGGGGCTGAGTGTCCGGCCTGGGTCGAAGCGGGCCTCGTTTGAGGCACCGGCAAGTTTCCATCCCCTCATTGTCGGGGCTGAGTGTCCGGCCCTTAGTGCAGCAAAGGCCGCCGAGGAGTTTATGTTCGTTTCCATCCCCTCATTGTCGGGGCTGAGTGTCCGGCAGAGCAAAGGCCGCGGCCAGGCTGGACCTGGCCAGGGTTTCCATCCCCTCATTGTCGGGGCTGAGTGTCCGGCCGGGCGGGTCCTTCGTTGCCGCCCTGAAGGGTGCCGAGTTTCCATCCCCTCATTGTCGGGGCTGAGTGTCCGGCTTCCTGCCCTTGTCTCTTCCCTGGAGGAGGAGATCAAGTTTCCATCCCCTCATTGTCGGGGCTGAGTGTCCGGCCTGGGCATCCTGCCCGGGGGATGAAGTCTCAGGGTCGGTTTCCATCCCCTCATTGTCGGGGCTGAGTGTCCGGCCGAATCGAAGCTTTCCGCAGCAAAAGCTGCGGAGGGTTTCCATCCCCTCATTGTCGGGGCTGAGTGTCCGGCATCGAGGAGTTCGGGCTCTGGTTGGCCCAGCACCCCCGTTTCCATCCCCTCATTGTCGGGGCTGAGTGTCCGGCGATCTCTTCTAGCCACCTCCCCACCCGGGCCCGGTCTGTTTCCATCCCCTCATTGTCGGGGCTGAGTGTCCGGCAACTGGTTGGAAGAGAACCCCGGCGTCGGGACCACCAGTTTCCATCCCCTCATTGTCGGGGCTGAGTGTCCGGCAAATGACGGCCCAGGAACTGGTCGACCGCCTGACGGCCCAGTTTCCATCCCCTCATTGTCGGGGCTGAGTGTCCGGCGGCTTGAAGGCCGGCGGGTCCTTCATTTCCGCCCTGAAGTTTCCATCCCCTCATTGTCGGGGCTGAGTGTCCGGCGCGATTGCCCGAAAGGGCGCCATCCTGCGGGCGGACGTGTTTCCATCCCCTCATTGTCGGGGCTGAGTGTCCGGCCCGGTCTCCTTCGGGAGACCGGGCCCCCTTCGTTTCTGTTTCCATCCCCTCATTGTCGGGGCTGAGTGTCCGGCGGAAGGAGAACTTGTTCGACTCGGACTTGCGTCGTGTGTTTCCATCCCCTCATTGTCGGGGCTGAGTGTCCGGCCATCTCCGCCTTGAAGGGAGCGGATTCGAAGGCCCAGGTTTCCATCCCCTCATTGTCGGGGCTGAGTGTCCGGCCCTACCCCTACCCCTACCGTCCCTGGCGTCACCCACGAGTTTCCATCCCCTCATTGTCGGGGCTGAGTGTCCGGCCCTACCGTCCCTGGCGTCACCCACGACCCCGCCCAAAGTTTCCATCCCCTCATTGTCGGGGCTGAGTGTCCGGCCTTAGTGCAGCGAAGGCTGCAGAAGCCTTCCTGTTTGTTTCCATCCCCTCATTGTCGGGGCTGAGTGTCCGGCGAGCGGATTCGAAGGCCCAGGCTCGCGCAGCGTCTCGAGTTTCCATCCCCTCATTGTCGGGGCTGAGTGTCCGGCCAGCGCTTGCCGGTCTGCGGGCCGGCGGGAGTTTCAGTTTCCATCCCCTCATTGTCGGGGCTGAGTGTCCGGCAGGTTCTCTCCTCCCGGGCTTGGGACCTGCGGGCCCGGTTTCCATCCCCTCATTGTCGGGGCTGAGTGTCCGGCCTCGAGAAAGCTCCTCCCCTATAGGGGAGGAG
>JALHEL010000345.1:0-2626 GCA_022837205.1 Leptolinea sp. | reverse complement strand
CGGTTTCCATCCCCTCATTGTCGGGGCTGAGTGTCCGGCGGTGGCAGGCCGCGAAGGAGGCCGCGGAGGTGGCCAAGTTTCCATCCCCTCATTGTCGGGGCTGAGTGTCCGGCACGCCAGGCTGGCCCCTTCGGGCAGGGTGGTCGCCCCCGTTTCCATCCCCTCATTGTCGGGGCTGAGTGTCCGGCCTGCTCTTCCTGGAGGAGGGAATCCTCCAGGAAGGCAGTTTCCATCCCCTCATTGTCGGGGCTGAGTGTCCGGCTGGGAGTTCGGGTGTTGCATGACGCGTTGGGTTCCTGTTTCCATCCCCTCATTGTCGGGGCTGAGTGTCCGGCTTCTGATCTCGACACCCACCCGGCCCCGGTTCCTTCGGGTTTCCATCCCCTCATTGTCGGGGCTGAGTGTCCGGCCTGAAAGGCGCCGACGACAAGGCGAGGGCGAAGGCTGGTTTCCATCCCCTCATTGTCGGGGCTGAGTGTCCGGCTGGTGCGGACCCACCCCTCCCTGCGGGACCGCGACGGTTTCCATCCCCTCATTGTCGGGGCTGAGTGTCCGGCTCAACGAGACCATCGCCGAGGTGCTGCGCCTCGACGAAGTTTCCATCCCCTCATTGTCGGGGCTGAGTGTCCGGCCCAGGGGTGGTTGGACGGTGTTCTCGGGCGCGAGAAGTTTCCATCCCCTCATTGTCGGGGCTGAGTGTCCGGCGTGGAGTACCGCATCCTGGCCCCCGATGGGGGGCTGGTGTTTCCATCCCCTCATTGTCGGGGCTGAGTGTCCGGCTCCCTGCCATTGAGGTCGCATTGAGGGACCTCGAAAGTTTCCATCCCCTCATTGTCGGGGCTGAGTGTCCGGCGAGCGGCCCAGGAGGCGCTATGTCTAAGAAGAACAAGTTTCCATCCCCTCATTGTCGGGGCTGAGTGTCCGGCCTGGGCGGGCAGCGGCTCGACTGTCCTTGGCTAGGGTTTCCATCCCCTCATTGTCGGGGCTGAGTGTCCGGCCGACACCCCCGAGAGCGCTCTCTCCGCCGCGAAAGCGGGTTTCCATCCCCTCATTGTCGGGGCTGAGTGTCCGGCCGAACACCTTCGCGAGTACGCGAAGGTGCTCGCCGCGTTTCCATCCCCTCATTGTCGGGGCTGAGTGTCCGGCCGCCGCCGCCGCCCCCGCCGCCGCCGCCCCCGCCGCCGGTTTCCATCCCCTCATTGTCGGGGCTGAGTGTCCGGCCCCCGCCGCCGACGACCCGGCCGCTCTGGCCGAACAAGTTTCCATCCCCTCATTGTCGGGGCTGAGTGTCCGGCCAGGTTCTCGGCGTGGTTGGAGGAGAACCCCACCCCTAGTTTCCATCCCCTCATTGTCGGGGCTGAGTGTCCGGCCCTGGCCGCCGAGGTGGCGGAGCAGGCCCTCAGGCCCTGTTTCCATCCCCTCATTGTCGGGGCTGAGTGTCCGGCTTCTCGGCGTGGTTGGAGGAGAACCCCACCCCTACTGGTTTCCATCCCCTCATTGTCGGGGCTGAGTGTCCGGCGGCTGCTGCCAGGCTGGACCTTGCACGCACGAAGTGCGTGTTTCCATCCCCTCATTGTCGGGGCTGAGTGTCCGGCTCAGCTCGCTGCGGCGAAAGCCGCAGAATCCTTCCTCTTGTTTCCATCCCCTCATTGTCGGGGCTGAGTGTCCGGCAGGGAGCGGTTCTCCGCGCAGACGTTCCCGAAAGGTTTCCATCCCCTCATTGTCGGGGCTGAGTGTCCGGCTGGCCCCTTCTAGGCTCCTAGACGCCGGAGCGCCTAGGTTTCCATCCCCTCATTGTCGGGGCTGAGTGTCCGGCAAACGGGGGAGTTCACGAGCGCTGAGATTCTGGATCGTGTTTCCATCCCCTCATTGTCGGGGCTGAGTGTCCGGCATAGACTTATATTCCCTGTATACGGGTAGTTTGTATAGTTTCCATCCCCTCATTGTCGGGGCTGAGTGTCCGGCCCTGGAGATTCAGCAGGAGGCTTTAGCAAAAGGTCTGTTTCCATCCCCTCATTGTCGGGGCTGAGTGTCCGGCCCGCCCTGAAGGGCGGGGATGAGAAGACCAGGGCCAAGTTTCCATCCCCTCATTGTCGGGGCTGAGTGTCCGGCGGTGGCAAAGAGGTCTGACCTCTTCTAGCCACCGACCCGTTTCCATCCCCTCATTGTCGGGGCTGAGTGTCCGGCGCCGAACAGTTTCTGTTTGATTTGGGGGTGGAGGTCGGTTTCCATCCCCTCATTGTCGGGGCTGAGTGTCCGGCCTGGTTCATTTCCGTGGCGTGGCGTCGGATGCCGCGTTGTTTCCATCCCCTCATTGTCGGGGCTGAGTGTCCGGCAGATCCACGTGCTGTGGATTGGTGCTGATGGTATTTGTTTCCATCCCCTCATTGTCGGGGCTGAGTGTCCGGCGCCGCCAACTACGTCCTGGTGGATGACGGCGCGAGTTTCCATCCCCTCATTGTCGGGGCTGAGTGTCCGGCACTACCGGACCAAGACCGAGGCCGCCGAGCTCGGCACCAGTTTCCATCCCCTCATTGTCGGGGCTGAGTGTCCGGCGTTGGAGATGGATATCTCCGCGCTGGTTCATTTCCGGTTTCCATCCCCTCATTGTCGGGGCTGAGTGTCC
>JALHEL010000344.1 GCA_022837205.1 Leptolinea sp. | reverse complement strand
TGCTGCGGGTGTTTCCGTCGTGCTCTCCCGTTCGGTCAACTCCCGATTGGCGGAGAAAGTCGGAGCGTTACGCGGTTCGCTGGTAAATCATTTGGTGGGCCTGCCGATCACAATCCTGTTGGCAGCGGCTTCTTTGAGGCGTGCCGGTGATCCATTCAACATTGAATTTCCGATCCGCCCTTGGATTTTTCTTGGAGGGGTTCTGGGGGTGACGGTTGTGTTGCTTTGCAATTTAACCGTTTCGCATATCTCCGCTTTTCATCTGACCCTACTGACATTTATCGGACAGGTATTTACCGGGATCTGGTTGGATTTATCGGCGGGAAACGGTTATTCGGATGTTACCTTCAGGAGCGGGCTGATAATTGCGGGCGGAGTAATTCTCAGCCGGCTGACGGAATGGGTCACCGCCAAAAGATTCAAGCAACGGTCTGTGAGCTGAGAGCAGATTCAGCGAAACCGGTACGATTACCGATAAAAAAGTCGACAAGCCATCGATAACCTCATCGTATGGTTGCCGACTTCGCCGCGCTCGGAAGAACAACTTATTTAATGCAACCCTTTATTGTTTATACTCTTTTTCAATTTCCTTTTCGCTGATACCGAGTTCTTTCTTTAATGCAGCCTGTAACACTGCAGAATAATTTATCCCTTTTTCTCCTGCCGCTTCGTTCAACCATGACGGTAATGATAAAGTTTTCTTTACCGCTCGCCTTTCATGTTTTTTTCGATAATCAACGAAATCGACATCGACTAACGTCACAATGCCTTCTGTGGTTTTTTTGACTATTTCCTCAAACGATGTCGCCTCCGGAATTTTTTCACCGTGATCCTCTCGATCGATCCCGGCAATGCCGATCGCATCCCGTGCCATTTTAATTGCGTCATACATACTTTTTCCGAAAGTACTGATCCCAAAATCCGGTACATCCACAATATAATATTGACCATCCTTCGTCAGGACGATCGGATAAACCGCTTTCATAATCGCCTCCTCCATTGCCTAATCAAACTCCGACTGTTCCGGTTATTTCAAATTTCGTCTTTTAATGATTTTTTTGCCAAAATTTCCGGAATCTCTGAATGTCTCGGAATTGTTTCTTGGTCTTTCCCTTTCCGATATACATCATGTTGTGCACCGTTTCTAACCAACTCCCATCCATTCTTTTCCAACAGTTTAATTAGGTCTTTTCGTTTCATTTATTTTCCTTTGAAAATATTATAAGTATTTTATACGTATTGTCAAGTTATTCTGTAATAATAAAACCTATTTAATGAGAGAATCTGCTGACTCATATCGCCAATATTTATTAATAAGAATTATTTCGAGTACATTTTTTCTCTACCGATTCATCATTTATCGGCATTTCTTCGTTTTTGAATAGATGAAAATACCTTGCTTATATTCTGTAAGCCTATTGAATAAACAATTTAAACAGATTCTCCGCTTACTTAACTTTTCGACGTAATTCGTATACCTCTTTTTTCATGTTTCACTGATTTTTAAACCGTCGATCTTTTAAAAAACATTTCTAAAATGATAGTGACTAATAGGAAACAGACACTTTTTAACAAATCTACGCTGTTAAATTTTTTTAAAAGAGACAATTAGCAGAAAACTATTGAAATATATTCATAGAGAGCAAAACAGTATCGATCTTTATAAACATTCTTTGTAAACACGAAAAACTCAAATTACTTGACGGAGGTGACACCGAAAAGCAGGCTCATATGATCATCACCGGTAAAGAAAAGGTCCGGCACAACTCAAAAGCGATGCCGGACCGATAAAATGCCGAACGAACCCTTTTTATGCGATCGTTATCGCCGTAATCACATGCCGGGCTGCATCATATAAATCCTGAATACGGATATATTCATCCTTCATATGCTCATTGGCCATGCCGGTGGAAACGGAACAACACGGAATACCTGCTTGATTGAAATGATTGCAATCCGTTCCGCCCAACGAATCTTCGGTAAAAAACGGAAAACCCAATAATTCCGCTGCCTTTTTGGTTTTTTGCCAAGGGACGGAATTTTCATCCAGCAGATACCCCTGATAAGAATCGCTCTTTTCCGCTTCTGATTTGGCTCCGAAGGACTCACATCCCTCCCGAAAAGAATTTTCCATCTGTTCGCTGAAACGTTCCAGCTTTTCCGGATTCCGGCTGCGAATCATCGCTTTCACTTCGACTTTATCCGGAACGATATTGGTGGCGATGCCCCCTTGAATGACGCCGATCCCGATCACGACTTCGGGGTCGACCTTTCCGCACGGACATTTGGTAATCCCCAACGCGGCTGCCTGAATGGCATTAATACCTTGTTCCGGCGCCACGGCGG
>JALHEL010000343.1 GCA_022837205.1 Leptolinea sp. | reverse complement strand
TAATAAATGAAGCCCAATGGGGTGAAGTTGTCGGTCTTTGTTCAAATTCCCCCCATTTTTCTTCGCGTAATGCTGCGCCGATCCCGGGGATCAGCAGTTTATCGTTGCTCATCGCTGAAAAATCAAACCTTTTACCGGTATGGTTAGTAAAAAATGAATTTTATCTTGCGACATCCGATCCTGATGAGCTCAAATCTTCCATGGGTAGTAAGTTTAATTTTGATTCTTATAGGGTATCATTATGTGCACCTTCCTTATTCAGCATATTAAAGCAGAGGATTTACTCATACGTTCCGGATCAAATCATGGTCGACGAGGACAAAATCGCCCAAACTTTGGTCAAAAGAGGATGGCTTTCGGAAAATGATCTCTCAATATCCATTGAAATTTGCAGGCGATTAAAGCAACCTCTGCAATCTGTCATCCGAGAACGATATCGAATTACTTCAAAACAATGGCTTGAAGCTTCAGGGGAAGTTTTAAAACTGCCGTTTATTCATAAAGATTCAATAAAGAAAAATCAATTGGCGGAAATTTTTGATTTATTAGAAATGCTCCCGGTTGATCTATTCTATCAAAAAAAGGCATTTCCTTTTTCCGTAACCGAAAACCATATCAAATTGGCGATTATCATGCCCGATTCTCAATTAATCCGGCTTCTGGAAAGTATATCGGGGCTTACGGTTGATGTGTACCTGACGGATGAGGAAACTCTAAATATATTATTTGATAGGTATCAATTGCTCTCCAAAGATCATTATCCCCGTGAATTTGAAAAAAATGCAATTTCTTTTGCCGATTTTTTAGTGGGCACCGGTATTCTTCAAAAGACTCAATTTCTTGAATTGGAAAAGAAATATGATTGGCAAAAAAAATCATTGAGCACGGCTTTAATTGAAACGAAAATTTTCGACGAACTTGAGATAGCCGAATTATTAAGTTTTTTCTATCACATTCCGGCCTTATCTTTGGATCATTTCCAATTTGATGATCAATTGATCAATCAAATACCGAAAAAATTTGTGCAGGAAAAAAATATTCTCCCTTTATTCGAAAATAATGATGATTTATGGGTGGCGATCGGTGATCCGGAAACAGATACCGAATATTTTTGGGAATTGGAACAATATACTCATAAGCGAATCTGGCCTGTAATTTCACCGGCGTCGTTGATAAAGAAAACAGTCAAGTTGTTTTATCAAAACGGTAGGAATAATATTGACAATAAAGAAGTTTATAGACTTTTGGATCAATTGGTAAATAGAGGCGTAATTAATTGGAATGATGCCAATCAGGTCATAAAAGATCTATTGGAGCGACAGACTCCCATTGATCAGGCTTTATTGAGACTCGGGAAACTCGATCAAAAAGAAATCGCCAAATCCCTTTCCACTGTTTTAAATGTGGAATATAAAAGTATAGCGTTGCAAGAGATAAAGGCAACCTATATAGATCCATTAGGTAAAGAAATAGTACGTCATGAATGGGTTGATCCCGTTGATTTAAATACGGCACAATTAATGGATCTGAAGACGGCTCAACGATTTTGCGCTTTACCGATTTCTCGGAATCAAGATCATGTTTTGGTTGCTTTTGCCGATCCACTGTTTGAGTCAGCCCAAAATGAACTTTCAATATTATTGAATCGAAAAGTTGTGCCTTGTTTATCTCCTCGTGATGAACTGGAAGCCGCTATTCAACGGACATTAGGACATGTAAATCTGGGGACAGCTTTGCTGACTGCCGGATTAATTACATTAAGTCAACTGAATGACGGCCTGACTTTAGCGAAGCAGACCAATGTCCGCTTGGGAAGAGCGCTTGTATACCGGCGTTATATAACCGAAGATCAGCTTTATCAATTTTTAGCAAACCAAGCTCATCTACCGGTTTTTGAATTATCCAAAGTCGAACTGGACCAAGAGATTGCCCGCTTAATTGACGCAGATATCGAGCGGAAGCTTGGAATCTTACCTTTGATACAGAATAACGGTATTTTGACGATGGCAATTACCGATCCGCTGAACGACGAAGCTATCCGCTACGCGGAGAATACAACGGGAATGAAAATAAATCCTGTTTTGGTTACGGAGCGGGATTTTGATTTGGCGATGGAACGCTTATATAAGAACGAGTATTTGAATCAAAGTATTTCTCGATTATTGGAACGGACACCAGAAGATTCGGCTTATCATCTTTTCAGTACCGGTCAAATTATTGCCATTGTTTTTTTTGTCATAATTTCAATCTTATGCTTGAAAATAAATTATCTGCAATATCTCATTGTAATTAATGCTTTTGCAACCCTTTTCTATACACTTTTTTCCCTTTATAAGGGATATATAAT
>JALHEL010000342.1 GCA_022837205.1 Leptolinea sp. | reverse complement strand
TAAATCCGACAATCCAATCAGCCATAGAATCTCATAAAATCAATAAAGCAATATGATACGCCAGGAAAGATACGATCCAAGCGGTTGCCAATTCGAGAACGATCGCAAACCCGGTCCACTTTGCTCCCACTTCCTTATTCATGGTCGAGATGGAAGCGATACAGGGCGGATAGAGAAGCACGAAAATCAGGAAACTGAATGCGGATGCCGGAGTAAATATCGATTGTAGAACTGTTTGCAGCCCTTGATCAGCCGCTTTATATACCACCGCCATCGTACTGATGATGCTTTCCTTCGCCATAAATCCGGATACTAAGGAAGTGATTGCCTGCCAATTTCCAAAACCTAAGGGCAGGAAGAGGGGTGCAAAAAGTCCGCCGAGCATCGCCAAAATGCTCTGTGAAGAATCCGCGGTCCAATAGAATTTCGGATCAAATGAGCCGAGGAACCAGATGACTACGGTAGCCAACAGAATGATGGTTACCGCTCTTTCGAGAAAATCCTTTATTTTTTCCCAAACCTGAATTGCCACATTATGCGGCGTCGGCCAGCGATAAGGAGGAAGTTCGATAATAAAAGGAGCCGGCGTTCCGCGAAACAAAGTGCTTTTTAAGATCAAGCCCATCAGAACAGCGACAAGAATCCCGATCAAATAAAGTGAAAAAATAACAAGTATCTTCCCTTTGGCAAAAAAAGCTGCGATAAACAGCGTATAAACCGGTACTTTTGCGCCACACGACATAAAGGGTGTCAACAGAACCGTCAAATAACGAATCCGTTTATTTTCCAGCGTCCGTGTCGCCATCAAAGCCGGTACGGTGCATCCGAATCCCATCATAAACGGAATAAACGAACGGCCGGACAAGCCGATTTTTCGCAGCAATCGATCCATTATGAATGCCGCCCGAGCCATATACCCGCAATCTTCCAAAACGGATAAACAGATGAAAAGGATCAGGATAACCGGTAAGAAATTCAACACACTTCCGACTCCGCCCAATATTCCGTCGACAACCAGGCTCTGTAACCATTCCGACACACCTGCATACGTCAGAGCATGATCGACAATGCCGATTCCGGTATCGATTAACTCGGAAAACCCTTCACTTAATCGGCTGCCGATCGGTCCAAATGTCAGCCAAAAAACAAACAACATTATCGCCAAAAAAATGGGAAGAGCTGAATATTTGCCTGTTAATACTTTATCGATTTTATCCGAAGCCGATTGTTCGCCGATTTTTCTCCTTCGTTTGAAATTTTCGTAACAGACTTTGGTGATAAACCGGTAGCGGGAATCCGCGATCGCCGCTTCCCGGTCAAGTCCGGTAGCTTTTTCCATCTCCGATATAATTTCATCGATGATTTTTTCTTCTTCGGGAGTCAGGCCGATGGCTTGCTTGATCGGGTCTTCACCTTCAATCAACTTGGTGGAAACAAAGCGTGCAGAATATCCTCGCGCTCTTGCTTTCGGCTCGATAATATGACCGATCGAATGGATCGCTTTATGGACTTCCCCTTCACAAATATCGCGAATCGGGGGCTGCTCGCGATGCATGGCGACACCGATGGCACGGCGGATCAAATCTTCCACTCCGCTGCCGTTTCTTGCCACAATCGGTACAACCGGAATTCCGAGGTCACGCTCCAAGCCATCCACATCGATCACATCACCGTTGGCAGCGATTTCATCCATCATATTCAATGCGATGACCATCGGAATTCCGAGCTCCGCCAACTGAAGCGTCAAATACAAATTGCGTTCCAGGTTATTCGCATCAACGATATTTATAATCGCATCCGGCTTTTCATCGAGAAGGTAATTTCGGGTGATCATCTCCTCATCTGTATAAGGAGAAAGCGAATAAATTCCGGGCAAATCCACCAACGTGATCCCCGGATATTTTTTCACTTTTCCGGTTTTTTTCTCGACGGTCACACCGGGCCAATTTCCGACATGTTGGTTGGAGCCGGTTAAATAATTGAAAAGGGTTGTTTTACCGCTGTTTTGGTTTCCCGCCAGTGCAAAAGTCAGGCGGAGACCGTTGGGGTTGTTATCGCTTTTAAGATCGGCGATCGTGCCCACATGAGTATGATCAGCCTTTGGAATAAACTCGTCTTGTTCGGAGTCAATATGCGAATCAATCATTCGACTCCTCCTCGGGTGAATCCATTTTCAACTCGATATAACGAGCATCTTCTTTTCGAATACTCAGATTAAATCCGCGTAAGGTGATTTCGAGGGGATCGCCCATCGGGGCGGTTTTGATCAGGAGGATTCGGGTTCCGGGTGTGATACCCATATCGAGTAACCTTCGCCGAATTGCTCCCTGCCCACCGACTTTGACGACCTC
>JALHEL010000024.1 GCA_022837205.1 Leptolinea sp. | reverse complement strand
GAATCACAGAATAACATTGCTTTTTATTACTATTATGCTTATGACTCAATCAGCTTGGTGCTATGTAGCTCCGACAGAAGAGCGTGCAATGGAACGAGCCCAAGCTTATGCGGAAGTTATTAATCACAGCTATAAGCATCCCGAGAAGATTTATGCCATGCTGGAAAAATCTTTCCATGATCAGATGGACGAAAAATCCTTCTGTAATGCTTTTGCGAAAGAACGTAGCTATCCTTATATAACTCCTCTCTATATCAGCAAACCTCATCTTACTTTCGATGGGAATATCGCGCATGTCGTCTATGATCAAGCGGCTCGCTTGAGCGGAATGACATATAAAATCGACCTGATTTTTGAAAATGGCGACTGGTTTGTCCGAGATTGGGAGGAGTTTTTGGATGGCAGCTATCTTGAAAAGTTCGAAAATATACCCTACTCTCTGGATTGGTATTATGACACACAGAAAATAGAAAAAGGAAATTAAATTATGGGGATTAAAAAAAGTGTAACGCGAATAGACGCATTAATGAAGGTTACAGGACAAGCAAAATATATCGAAGACCTTGTTCCAAGAGATGCGCTACACGTAAAAATTGTGCATAGCACGATCGCTAACGGTGTGGTTAAAAAAATCGACAGTGAAAAAGCGTTGCGGATGCCCGGAGTTGAGATGGTCATTACATGCTTTGATGTTCCCAATAATTTTTTCGCAACTGCTGGGCATCCGCTGTCATTGGATCCGAATCATGCCGATATTAAAGATAAATTGATTTTGGAGAGTCGCGTTCGCTACTATGGTGACGATGTGGCTGCAGTTGTCGCTGATACGCCGCTTCATGCTCTGTTGGCTGCGGAACAGGTTCAGGTAGAATATGAGGAATTTCCTCCTATGATGACCCCCGAAGAAGCTATCGGAAACTCATGTGTACTGCATGATTTCCGTCCGAATAACGAATTGTCACGTATGGATTTCACGATAGACATCAATGGGAATGTCCGTTTTTATACCGCTGATTTCTCCTCTGAGAACGAAATCGCCGGAAAGGCGGATATGATCGGAGATCATTACTATGTTCCGGCTGTTCATGCCTGCCATATGGAAAATAACGGCTGTTTTGCCTATATGGAAGGTACAAAAATGATAGTGGTTTCCTGCAATCAGGTCCCTCATACTATGCGTCGCAATGTAGCAGATGCCATCAATATGCCCATCGGCTCCGTGAGAGTAATCAAACCTTTTATCGGTGGTGGCTTCGGAAACAAACAAGATACCATGTATGAACCATTGGTGGCTTTGATTAGCAAACGTCTGGGTGGTCGTCCCGTTTCCCTTCAGTTGACTCGCGAGGAGACCTTTATAAACACACGTACTCGTCATGCCTTCGATATGAGCATGTTTACAGAAGTTGATGATGACGGTTCAATCTTGCGAAAAGGGCTTCGTATTAATTCTAACGGCGGCGCCTATGCAGCCCATGCTCATGCCGTTGCGGCTTATGCCATTACCAATAATTTCCAAACATACATGACAAAAGGTGAACAAATCGGGGAATCTTCCACTGCTTATACGACCCGTCCCTCCGCTGCAGCCATGCGAGGCTATGGTATTCCTCAGCTAGCGTTTGCTATGGAAAGTCAAATGGACGATATAGCGCTTTCCCATGGCTGGGATCCAATCGACTTCCGCATGCATAACGCCATGACTGATGATTTCATCGATCCTTTTGATAAATTTGTGGTTAAATCAAACGGTGCTCGTGCCTGTATGCAGAAAGCACGGGAAATGTCCGGCTGGGACGAGAAACGCCGCGCTTATACAGAGTTCAATCTTACTTCAAAGGACATCAAAAAAGGTATCGGAATGGCATTGTTCTCCTACAAGACTGGCGTCTACCCTCTGCAAATTGAAAATGGAGCCTGCCGAATTATGATGAACGAAGATGGAACAGCCACTATCCAGGTTGGAGCAACCGAATTGGGGCAGGGATCCGATACAATTTTCTGCCAAATAGTTTCTGAAATCACCAGTATTCCGGAGTCTCGTGACAATGGTGCTTATGCTTCTCGCCAATCTTATGTTTCCGGAGGCGCAGTAAAAAAAGCTGCAGAAATTTTAAGAGACAAATTGATCGATCGAGCTGCAATGATATTGGGAGTTCCTGCCGAAGAATTAAAGCTGATTAATGAAAAGATAGTCACACACGATGGCAGAGAACAAATGAGCATCGCAATGATCTGCAAGCATATGAACTTTATTAATGATCAACATACTCTTACTGAACATATAACCAGTGAAGCAACCTATACAGCACAAAATATCTGTTTTTCTTATGGTGTCAGCGTTATCGATCTTGAAGTTGATGTACCGATCGGAAAAGTCCACATCAATAAAGTCTACTCCGTTCATGATAGCGGACAGATACTGAATCCTCAGTTAGCAGCTGCTCAGTTACATGGCGGAGTGGGTATGGGTATCGGATATGCGCTTGGAGAACAAATGTTATTCGATGAAAAAACCGGTCGCCCATTAAATAACAATTTTCTTGACTATAAAATACCAACCAGTATGGATGTCCCGGAAATTGAAACCGCTTTTATCGAAACCTACGAACCGTCAGGGCCCTTTGGTAACAAAGGTCTAGCGGAACCACCATTAATCCCACAAGCGCCGGCGATCCGAAACGCAATCCTCCACGCTACCGGCGTTGGGGTATATGCTTTGCCAATGAATCCTCAGAACCTGGTGCATGCTTTTCGTACCGCAGGTTTAATAAGCGATTGATGTAAAGGATAAGTCTATCTATGTATGATATTCAAAAATATTTTTCTGCTCACAGCATCGCTGAAGCATTGGATCTACTAAGAGAATATCCGGGAGCGATAATCGTTGCCGGAGGTACTGATATTATGGTCCACTTACGTCAGCGTAAGTTACGCGACGCTGTGCTCATCGGTATCCGTGAGATCCCCGAATTAAATGGTATTCATCTGCATGAAGATCGCTCTATTGTCATTGGTGCCGTTACGTGTTTCGATACAATTTACCAGGATACATTGATTAATAGGTATATTCCGATTTTAGCTGAAGCTGCCAATCAGGTCGGTAGCTCTCAGATCCGTCATGTTGCAACGATCGGCGGCAATCTTTGCAACGGAGCTGTTAGTGCTGACAGCGCTCCATCTTTATTGGCAATGGATGTTAAACTTGAATTTCGTTCTAAAGAAAGCACAAGGATCCTTCCGATATCGGAATTTTATATTGGTCCGGGAAAGACCGCCTTGCAATCAGATCATGAATTACTAACCGCCATCATTATTCCACAGGAAAACTATGAAAATTGGAATGGTTGCTATCTTAAATTCGGGCAACGCAATGCCATGGAAATTTCGACACTCGGTTGCGCAGCAGCCGTAAAACTTGAAAAAGACAAAACTCACCTTGCTGCATTAAATCTGGCCTTTGGCGTGGCAGCTGCAAAACCCGTACGCTGTCCCCGTCTTGAATCATCTGTTGTCGGAATGGCTGCTGATGATATGCTTTGGCAAAAGATCCATACAGAAGTCCTTTCTGAACTTAACCCGCGGGACAGTTGGAGAGCATCCAGAGAATTACGTGAACAACTGATTCGAACATTGAGTGTTCGTGCAGTCAAGAAAGCGATTGAGAGAGCCGGAGGTAAAAACAATGGGCTTTAAAGAAATAAATTTTATTTTGAATGGGAAACCTGTCACCACAACATTCTCTGAGGGAGAAAGCTTAACTGATATTCTGCGTAATCTTGGTATGACAAGTGTCAAAAAAGGCTGTGAAGCCGGTGAATGTGGAGCATGCACAGTCTTACTCGATGGAAAATCGATCAACAGTTGTATCTACTTAGCAGATTGGGTTGAAGGTCATGATATCCTCACCCTTGAAGGCGTTCGGGCAAAAGATGGATCTTTGCATCCGATACAACAAGCTTTTATTGATGAGGCGGCCATTCAGTGTGGTTTCTGCACACCGGGTTTAATCCTGACGGGTGTGGAGCTTTGCAATAGCGGGAAAAAATATACCCGGGAAGAATTACGTGAACGGGTTTCCGGACATCTATGCCGTTGCACGGGTTACGAAAATATCATTAATGCATTGGATAAAGTTATCGGAGTCAATTCGTGAGGGAAAAAATGGATCATATCGCTTATCTTCGAAAAGCTAATGAAGTTGCCAAACAAGCCGTTGCTGAGGGTAATACGCCTTTCGGTGCCATTTTAGTCGATGCAGACGGCACAATATTAATGGAACAGGGAAACAGGGAACGAGAATTGCATGACGCAACAGCTCATGCTGAACGTATGATTGCCTCACTCGCAAGCCAGACGTATGATAAAGCCAAACTTGCTGAATGTACCTTATATACAACTGTCGAACCTTGCCCAATGTGTACAGGTGCAATTTATTGGGCTAATATCGGTTGTATCGTCTTCGGAATTACCGAAGGAAAATTATTGGAAATGACCGGTGCCGATGAGAAGAATCCGACTTTCAATATGGGTGCAGCAAAAGTGATACAGGCGGGACAGAAAAAAATAAATTTGCTTGGACCTTTCCCAAAAGTTGAAGAGGAAATCGTTGCACTTCACCTCAGGTTTTGGAAAAAATAATTGGTAGAAAGCAATAAGACAACTGATCTCAAAATTCGTTTTGGAATGCAATTTTTAAATTACAAACGAACGGTAAAAATATTATCTGCCTTCAGATAATTTCATTTCGGTATGATGCAAACACCGATGATATCCGATCGAAGATTATCTCTATATTATTCTCAAAAGATCTTTGTAAAACTTGTTTATTCATCAGCTTGTGATTCAAAATTTGAATCTTTCCAACTTTGAAAATAAGACATTTTGAAATGGCTGCTATCAGAACAAGTGTAAATAGCCTTGTCAATCCTCAAGTTCATCCTTGACAGAATTGAAGAACCATTTAGAATTAGAAAGGATTCCAAAATTAGAGAAAGAAAAATTATCCAAAAATGTTTCATTTACAGGAAAACTTCTCTCGAAATAATTCTAAAATTGAAAATTCTGAAAGTTTTTTTTCAGAACTCCTTTTATTCAACTTTTTACAATCCGTTAGTTTACCCACTGTTCAAATAATCCGAATACGTCTCAAGCAGTAACACCTTCTGCTGAGGACAATCTATGCATAGCATAGATTAATATGTGACCAAGATTTTTCTTGGTTATTTTGTTTATGCCAATAGATTCACAGTTTTTATTGATTTGAGTATTGAGGATTAAGGAGAAAATATGAAAAAATTGATGACAGGGAACGAAGCTCTTGCGCGAGGCGCTTACGAGGCAGGAGTAAAAGTTGCCACCGGATACCCAGGGACACCCAGCTCGGAAATCTTGGAAAATATCGTTCAGTATAAAGAAATTTATGCGGAATGGTCTACAAATGAAAAAGTTGCCACGGAAGCAGCCATCGGAGCCGCCTATGCCGGCCAGCGTTCCATTACAACGATGAAACAGGTCGGCATGAATGTCGCTGCCGATGCATTCTTCTTTGCCGTCTATACAGGCGTGCGAGCCGGCTTGGTAATCGTTGTAGCAGACGATCCGGGCATGTTCAGTTCTCAAAACGAGCAGGATAACAGGCATTATGCACCTTTTGCTAAAATGCCTTTGCTTGAACCTTCCGACAGTCAGGAAGCAAAAGATTTTGTAAAAATTGCTCTTGAAATGTCAGAAGAATGGGATGTGCCGGTTTTATATCGCACATGTATGCGCGTTGCCCATTCCGCTTCACCGGTTGAAATCGGGGAAAGAAATTGGGATGATGAAAAAATTCCCGAAAAATGGGTCAGAGATCAGGATAAATATGTTTGTTCGGCAATGTTGGCAAAGAAAAAACGACCCATGATTGAAGATCGCCTGATAAAGTTGGTGGATGTTTCCAATAAAATTTCCATTAACCGTTTGGAATGGGGAGATCGAAAATTGGGAATAATCGCATCCGGTCCGGTTTATCATTATGCGCGTGAAATATTTCCGAATGCGACTTTTCTAAAGCTCGGAATGACCTACCCCCTTCCCGAAGGTTTAATCCGTGAATTAGCGGCGGGAGTCGATCAGGTTATGGTCATCGAAGAATTGGATCCCTTTATCGAACAACAGGTAAAAGCAATGGGGATCAATTGCATCGGAAAGGATATATTCCCCCGATACGGAGAATTATTGACCGGCGATATTGAAAGAGCCTGTGCGAAAGCGGGAATTATTCCTTGGGAGAAAGTCGCTGAACAACGAGATGTAACTCCCGAAAATCTTCCCGGAAGATCTCCGGTTTTATGCCCCGGTTGTCCTCATCGAAGTACATTTTATAACCTCGCCAAAATGAAGGATGTCATCATTGTCAGCGACATCGGCTGTTATAACTTGGGCGCTTTAGCTCCCTTTTACGCTACCGATTTTATGGGATCAATGGGCGCCGGTTTTGGCGTTGCACATGGTTTCGAAATCGGCGGAATTGAGAAAACCGGCCAAAAAATTATCGGTATAGTCGGGGATTCGACTTTCTTTCACAATGGCGTGACTCCGTTGCTGAACATGGTTCACAACGGAAGCAATGTCACATTGATGGTATTGGATAATTCAACCACTGCAATGACCGGACATCAAGATCATCCCGGTGTCGACTACACACTTAGGGGAAAAGGAACACGGGTAGATATCGAAAAAATGGTCAGAGCAATCGGAGTTGAGCACGTCCTTAAAGCAAATGCTTTTGACGTGAAAAGTGTGGATTCGGCAATAAAAGAAGGCTTAAATCATGATGGTTTATCCTTTATCATCGTCGAAGGCCCCTGCTTCTTTGTCGGAAATAATCTGAAACCCGCATATACAGTGACTTCAAATTGCAATGGCTGCGGTACCTGTTTCAAATTAGGTTGTTCTGCAATAGCCCGATCGGATATCGTGGATGAAAAAACGGGGAGACGAAAATCATCTATTGATCCTGTCCTTTGTGTCGGATGCGGAATCTGTGCTCAAGTTTGTCCGCGGAAAGCAATTGTATCAACCCAAGCCTCATAAACAGACAAGGAAAAACTTTATGGAAACGATCAATTTTTTAATTACAGGAGTAGGCGGACAGGGTACTGTCTTAGCAAGTGAAATTATGGCTGCGGTCGGTTTTGCAGCAGGATATGACGTAAAAAAATCCGATCTGCTTGGACTTTCGGTTCGGGGAGGCGCGGTACTCAGCCATGTTCGATGGGGTGAAATTGTTTACTCGCCGATCGTACCGGAGGGACGGGTGGATTATCTGATCGCATTCGAAGAGCTGGAAGCGCTCCGCCATCTCGGTCAAGTAAAATCAACCGGTACAATCCTGATGAATCAGCAGAAAATATTCCCTGTGTTGGTTTCAAGCGGACTTGCCGAATATCCGACCGATGAGGTCATCGAAGAATCTTTGCGTAAGACTTCGAAAAATGTTCATGAAATTCCGGCAGTTGAGTTGGCATTGAAAGTCGGAAATTCAAAAGTTTTGAATATTGTTCTTCTCGGAGCAATATCCGCACTTTTTAATATCGACCCTAAGATATGGGAAGAAGTCATAAAAGAACGGGTCCCTAAAAAATACGTTGATTTAAATATAAAAGCTTTTAATGAAGGTCGCAATTGGATGAAAGGAGAATAAAAAACCATGCGAATTTGTGTAATTAATCCCAATTCTTCTAAGAGTGTGACGGATCACCTTAGAAATACCTTAAATAAGATCAAAAGAGATGACTGTGAACTCACCGTGATCTGCCCTGAACATGGACCCGTCTCAATTGAATCCGCTTATGATGAGACAATCGCAGCTTTTTATGTTATGGATTTAGTTAAAAAAGCGAATGAAGATGGATATGATGCCATCGTTCTCGCCTGCTTTTCAGATCCCGGTTTGGATGCCGCAAAAGAAATTTCTTCAATCCCTGTGATCGGTATTGAAGAAGCAACCCTCCATATGGCAGCGATGCTCGGTCATAAATTTTCGATTATGACCGGAATGGAAAGACGGATTCCGACCCGCGAATTGCATATCACTATACATGGTTTGTCTCAATCTTATGCCTCTTCTCCTGCTTTGGAAATGTCGGTTCTTGAAATGGATAGCAATCCCCAAAAAGCAAAGGAGAAAATTATTGAATTAGCCCGTAAGGCGGTAAAAGAAGATCGGGCAGAGGTGATAATTCTCGGTTGTGCCGGATTGGCTGGATATTCGGAAGATATCGAACGTGAATTAGGAGTGGTTGTTCTCGATCCGAGTTCTGTCGCACTTAAAGTTGCGGAAGCAATGGTAGATCTTGGGTTGCATCATAGCAAAGTCGGACGCTTTTCATTTCCTCCGGCTAAAGAAATAAAATAAATAATTTTTATAGATTTAAATCTTATTGACAGAAAGGATTATATGATCAATTTAACTCGTGGCGTTCCTCCGGTTGAAGTATTCCCGATTGAAGAACTGATAAAAGCATCCGAAAAAAATCTGAGAGAAGACGGAAAACGTGTTCTCCAATATCTACATGCGCCCGGCTATCCACCTCTGATTGAGTATTTGGCAAAAAAACACGGAGTAAGGAAAGAAGAGGTTGTCTTAGGAAACAGTTCGTTAGAGTTGCTCCAATTCGTGACACTCACTGAAATGAAACCGGGAGATTGCGCCTATATCGAATCACCTTCTTATGACCGAGCCAATACACTTCTGAAACGCTCAGGTGCCGATGTTGTCGGAATACCGCTTGAAATCGATGGGGTTAATCTGGACATTTTAGAAAAGGAACTGAAAAAACGCCCCCCAAAGTTATTCTATATCATTCCTGATTTTCAAAATCCGATGGGGACGACTACCTGTGCGGAAAAAAGGAAGCAAATTGCCAAATGGGCGGAAGAATACGATTTTCTCGTCGTTGAGGATGCACCTTACCGTGAGTTGCGTTATCATGGGACGGCAATTCCTTCCATCCGGTCTTTCGCTCCGGATCACGTTGTGACCCTTTCTTCGTTTTCGAAAACGCTCGCACCGGGGCTTCGGACCGGATATTTATATGGGCGAGAAGATATTGTGAAACGAATCACGGCATGGGAGGTTGACACTTATATCGGTTCGGTTACTCCGACACAGGGACAGGTTTATGAATATCTGAATCAAGGATTCTTTGAACCAAACTTAAACAAATTGTGTGATTTATATCGCCCGCGTTTAGATACTTTACTGAATTCGCTGGATAAGTATCTTCCGAACGCCGTGTACCCCCGTCCCGAAGGGGGATTCTTTGTCGGTGTCACACTTCCGGAAGGAAATTCAATGGAGAAATTGTTACCAGCAGCCGCTGATGCCGGGTTTAAATTAACCGACGGCCGCGGTTTTTATTTAAATCCGCAGGATGGGGATCGATTCTTAAGAATTCCCTTCTGCAGCCTTTCTCCGGAAGAAATAAGCAATGCCATCCAAAGTTTGGCAAAGATCATCGTCCATTAATTTATAAAATGAATCAAGGGGAAGAGGATTCTTCCCCTTGATTAGGAAAAATTATGACCACTTCTTTTCGCAACCTACGCCCTTTATTGAATCCCAAAAGCATAGCCATTGTCGGAGCTTCCGAAAAACACGGAAGTGCCGGACGAATTGCAATCGAAAATTTACACTATTTGGGTTATCAAGGTGAAATTTTTGCAATTAATCCGAAAAATGAGTCTGTATTGGGACACCCGTGTTATAAGGATCTCGCATCCGTCGGGAAAGATATCGATATGGTAGCAATTCTGATCGGTGCCCCACAAGTAAAATCTGTTTTGGAACAGATGCATTCGCTGAATATCCCGGCATGCTGGTGCCTGGCAAGCGGATTTTCGGAATCCGGGCCCGAAGGCAAGAGACTCCAAGATGAAATTTTCAAATATTGTGAGGAAAACAATATTTTGCTTTGCGGACCAAACTGCATCGGCGTCGCGAATATTCCGGATAAATATGCGGCTTTTAGTGTGGCGATTAAACCAAATATCAAAGCCGGAAATATTTCCGCCGTCATGCAAAGCGGAGCAATTTTGATGGGATTGGCAAATTCGGCCAGATTTGGATTTCGTTACCTGATTTCTGCCGGGAATCAAGCGGTCTTAGATATTTCGGATTACATCGGTTATTTGGCAGATGACCCCGAAACAAAAGTAATCATCGCATTTGTCGAAGGGATTCCTTCTTCACAAAAATTTATCGATGCGGTTCGAGCCGCAAATAAAGCTAAAAAACCGGTTTTAATGCTGAAAGTCGGACGTTCGGAAGGCGCTCAACGTGCTGTTCAGGCGCATACAGGATCTCTGGCCGGATCCGATGCGGTTTTGGATGCGATTTTGAAAAAAGAAGGCGTGATCCGTTTGAATACGTTGGATGAACTTGTCGAAGCCGCAGAATTATTTATTGCTTCACCGCTGCCGGATAAAGACGGCGTTTGCATTCTCAGTTTATCCGGTGGACAAATCGGCCTCATTGAGGATCTTTCCCAGGGAATGGGAATCCATTTTCCGGAATTTAACCAAGAAACCTTGGCCGCCCTTCATGAGATTTTACCCGATTACAGTACGATCTCCAATCCGTTGGATGCATGGGGGAACGGCGATTTGGAAAAAATGGTCCCCGGTTGTATTTCCGCAGTAGCATCCCAAGCAGAAATCGGCTTGATCGCAATGTCTCGGGATACCCCGCGCGGTGTTGCCGAACGGGAAATCGAACAATCCTTAAGAATTGCCGAATCCGCCATTAAAGTGAAAAACGAGAATAAAAAAGCGGTCTGCTTATTCTCAAATTTCTCAGGTAGTTTTGATCCGACGGTTGAACAATATTTAAGGGAATCAGGTATACCGTACCTTCAGGGGACACCGGAAGCACTTCGGGCAATTCAGGCTCTTGAGAATTATGCATCTTTTCGCAAACATCCAAAATTCACAGCGGGAGGCAGCCCGATTAATTTGAATGATCTGAAAAAATGGCAAAATCGCTTCAAACAAAGGAATCAAGAATTTTCAGAGATCGAAGGGCGTAAATTATTGGCGGCATATGGAATACCGGGACCGAAAGAATCAGTCGCGGCAACAAAGGAAGAAGCAATAGCTTATGCATCCGAGATCGGATTCCCGGTAGTAATGAAAATTAACTCTCCCGATATTCATCATAAAACGGAATGCGGAGGAGTTGTGGTCGGTATCCATAATGAGCAGGAGGTCATGAAGGCTTTCGACCAAATTATTACCTCCGTTCGATCTTATAAACCGGATGCGACAATCGAAGGCGTAATCGTTCAAGAAATGATTTCATCCGCATCTGTTGAGGTAATTTTGGGAATCATCAACGATAAAACTTACGGTCCTGCAATTGTATACGGATCAGGCGGTATTTTGGTTGAGTTAATGAAGGATTCGGCGTTGGCTATACCGCCTCTTTCAAGAGAAGAAGCTTCGGAACTTGTGAATAAGACTCAAGGAAGTAAGCTATTGAAAGGTTTCCGCGGAAAGCCCAAGGCCGATATCGATGCATTACTGGATTCGATTGTAAATCTATCCTATCTTGCCAAAGATTTTGAAAACGAAATTGCCGCGATGGATATCAATCCATTAATGGTTCTCCCGGAAGGAAAAGGCGTACGAGCAGTAGATGTATTGATCGAAAGGAAAATGATGTAGGGCTTATTTCTTGAGAGAGTTTGACGAATATCAGGTCATTTATCATTTTATTCATCTCTTTATCCCCTGCTTTTCGTCATCTCTCTCGCTTTATTATCGGATCGATTAGCAAAATGAGGCAATCGTTTTTCAGATCGGACCTGAAAACATGCTCATGGCATCAATAGGATTGGCCGGAAATAAAGAATATCAAATTACTGAATCGTTTCTTTAAAATATTACAAAAAGAAAAAATGTATTTCATATCAATTGATAAAAATGAGGCATCATATGGAACAAAAAGGTTATAAAGCAGTTCAATGTACTCGCGGGCGAGAATGGATATTACGGATCAGTACCGGCCAGGATGTTTATGACGGAATACAGCAATTTGCAAAAGACAATAATATCCGATTCGCCCAAATTCATACCGCTTTTATGGGCGGATTCGAACCGGCGCGAATGCTGATTTGGACACCCGATTCGACAAATCCCGATAATTGGCACCACGAGACACCGATGGATATTCAAAATCTTACAATGCTTCTCAGTATGGGAGGTTTTATCCATTTACGGGAGAATGAAGAGGGGAAAGAAGAGCCGTTTCCTGCGATCCATTATATTGTCGGAGCGGCATGGAATGCTCCGATTTGGGGCGGACATCTGGTCCAAGGTACGATTGCAAAAGGGAATATGGAAGTCTTTATTACCGAAATTCTCGGTATCGATCCGATTATGGAGGATAATGTCAATATCGGAGCGCCCGAAAATTGGTATATCGAATCAAATTCTTCCGTAAAATAGCAGAAAAGGGAATATGAGCAAACGAGAAGTCATTATCGGGGCAAAAGATTTGCCTTTTTCAAAAGTTATCCGTTTCGGAGAGTTGATTTTTGTTTCCGGAATGGTCGGGCGGAATGAGGATACTCATCAAATTGATTTCGATATAAAAGGACAAACCAAGCAATTATTACAAAATATGCAAAAATTGTTGGAAAATTGCGGATCTTCTTTGGACAATTCGATAAAAATAACGATCTATTTAACCGATATGCGGTATTTCTCCGAAATGAATGAAGAATATTCAAAACACTTTTCAACCGAAAAAGGCTTTCCTACGCGCACTTGCGTGTCGATATGCTCACTTCCGGATAAAGACGCCAAGATTGAAATGGATGTGATTGCGGAGGTAGTGAAATGAAATCGAAAAGAGTAATGGTCATCGATGCATTTTGTGACAAACCTTTTCAGGGAAACCCCTGCGCGGTTTTGCCCGATGCAAGGGAATTGTCGGATGAAGAAATGCTTCTGATCGCAAAAGAAATGAACCTCTCCGAAACAAGTTTTGTCTTACCTTCCGAAAAAGCAAATTTTCGAGTCCGCTATTTCACTCCGAGAGGAGAACTCCCATTTGCGGGACATCCGACGATCGCAACCTCATTGATGCTCGCGCAAGAGAATATGATTCAAATTACAGGAAATACGACAGCAATTTCTTTAGAGTTTAATATCGGTGTTCTCCCTGTGGAAATTTCATCCCAAAACGGGAAACCGAATCAAGCCGTCATGCAACTTACCGCACCGGTTTTCGGAAAAACCGTCTCAAGAGAAAAAATCGCGCAATGCTTTAAAGATATCGATCCGGATGACATCCGGCCGGATTGTCCCTGTCAAGTTGTCGGAACCGGAACAAATTTCCTGATAATTCCTCTGATGACATCTTCGAAGCTCTCGAATATTACGATGAATCGCGATAATTTAATGGCGATCGTTGATGAAGTGGGAGTCAGCGCCGCATATGTTTTTACGAAAGGCGGTTTTTCCCGAGAAACCGAATTAAGCGGGCGATTGTGCGATCCGAGAAATGCTTTTGAAGATCCGTATACCGGTTCCGCTGTCGGTGCGGTCGGTGCATATGTAATTCACTATGGGTTATTAACGGGTGACCAAATTCAAGTCGAGCAAGGCCATTTTATCGGACGACCGGGAGTCGGCAGGCTTTTTATTGAACATGACGGAAAAGAAATTCGATCTATTAAACTCGGCGGGAGCGGAGTAAAAGTTACCGATGGATTCATTTTTTTGGAAAATTAAGCTATGAACGATACGCGAATCAATAATCTATTAAAAGAAACAAATGGTGTACAAGGGCTTGTTTTCAAATCACCTTCCCATATCGGGTATCTGACTAATGTTTTATTCCCCTATCCGGATCAATCTCCTTTCAACATCGGATTGGTCACTTCCGCAGGCAAAGCGGTATTAATTATTCCGGCAGAATGGAAAGGCGTTGCGGAAGATCAAAATTGGTCGGATGATATCTTGTATTACACAATTAACGAAGGTTCTCCATCCGAGGCTTTTTGTAAAGCAATAAACAAGACAATCATCAACCTGAATTTGAACGGAAAAGCAATCGCCGTGGATTACCCGTCTTGGACAGTCGCTGAAATCAATCGGGCAAATATTCTTTTTCAGAATTCACAATGGTCTGATTGTGATAAAACCATTCGCCAATTACGTATGAAAAAAGATCAGGCGGAAGTTGATTTACTCCATCAAGCCGCTGTGATTGCCGATCGGGGCATACTATCGGAAATGCAGAATATACCTTGGTTGAATTTTTGGAAAGGGTTCGTGTTCACGCTATCGAGTTCGGTTCGTCAGGCATCGGCCACCTGAATGTTTCAATGGGCAAGCAAGGACGTGTTTGGTTTACCCCTGTCCGTGATTTTTCCTTGTTAGAAAACGGAAATTTCTTGCGTGTAAACTATACGCATGAATTTCATGGCTATTGGAATCTTTGCAATCGCACATTTTTTATCGGACTCCCCCGCTATTCCGATGATTCGGCATACCGGTTACATCAAAACTTAATTTCGCTCTGCTTAAAAGAGCTACGTGCCGGGATAAAAATCAGTGATTTTTGTTCTGAAGTTATTCAACACGCAAAAGCTTTGAAGGTCGAATTATTTAATGAAAACGAATTCGGTCATGGAATCGGACTTTCCGAAGTGGAGTGGCCGTTGCTCACAATAGATAACCCAGAATCATTCCAAGCCGGTATGGTAATCGTATTGGATATCATTTCATTGGGACCAAATGAAGAATTAATTCAATCGACGGAAACAATATTAATTGAAGAAAACGGTTATCAGAGATTGAGTGATTTTCGTGATTGGGATGACCTTTATTGTATCGTTGGCTGCCGGACAACCCATTAAGGAGCGTATTATGCCGATAAATAAAATCAAAGAGAGAATTTCAGCAATATTAAATGAAAACGATGATCATTTGGACGCTTTGATCATTACGGACGATGCAAATCTAACCTACGTTACAGG
>JALHEL010000341.1 GCA_022837205.1 Leptolinea sp. | reverse complement strand
AATTGAGAAATACGGAGTACCATGGACCAATCTGATCAGACGAATCGGGAACAAGAACAGCCGAGACAAAAAAAGCATTCCCTTGTCCTTGCGACAGTTGTTATTTTTATCGCTCTCGCAGTCATAGCCTCTTTAATGATATATTTCAACCGTGACCACCCTGCAGGAGTAATCAAAACAGCGAACTATCTTGTAGCGATTATTTTCTTCATCTTGTTTGTAATCAGCATCGGATTGACTTTTATAATCGGTAAAGTGATTCAGCGGGTCGACTATTGGCTCGGAACATTGCCGCAGTTCACCAAACAAGCGAATTTACAGATCGAATCATTGAGATCAAAAGTGGCAGGTATGACGGATGATATCACAGAGCCGATCATTACAGCGGAAGCAAAGTTCAGAGCTCTTCATGACCTTTTTAAAACCAAAAAACCTCGGAGTTAGATCATTATGAGTGATAAAAATTGGAAACGCAACACGCTGCTGATAGGTGCCGGCATCGGTTTACTGGCCGGTTTGCTTTCGGCCTATCTTCGAATTCGAAAAGCGGAATCGAACAACGAAATCATAACATTTAAAGCAAAAGATACGGCAAAAATCGGCACGGCTGTATTTGATTTTATGAAAAAATTCCTCTGAGAATGCCCATCTCCCCTTATCTACCCATCGTAGTAGTCGGGACATTAAGAAGAGATTTTGTAATTCCTCCGGGTGGCAAGCCTCTCAATGATATTCCGGGTGGCCATCTGTTGCATACCGCCGTCCATTTGCATCACTGGGAAAATCGAATCGGCTTAGTTTCTCGCATCGGACCCGATTTCCCGCAGGAATGGTTGGATCATTTGACCGAATTAGGCATGGATGTGCACGGGATTAAACGGACCGCTTTACCGATTGAACATCGTTTTTTTATTCGATATGACGGAAATTACCAGAAATCCACCCTTTATCCTTTGGCTCAGTATGCAAACGAAGGTTTGCCCTTTCCGAAAGAGTTATTAGGTTATAACGTTCAAACGAATAAAATCGACAGTATGAACGCTAAAACCGATGAAACCATCATCGCCAGAGATATTCCCGAGAATTATCTGGAATCCACTTTTATTCATCTTTGTCCGATGGATTATATGACGCACAACTTGCTGACACAGCACTTTGCGCAGTTCGGTCCTAAACGGATAACTTTAAGAGCCGGAAAAGGGTATATGGTGCCGCAATTTTGGCATGCGATTCCGTTATTGGTCAACAGCTTGACCGCTTTTATTACCTCGATTTCCGGTCTGAAAAGCTTGTTTTCCGAGACAAGAGAAACGGATATCTGGAAAATGGCAAAAATCATTTCCGAATGGGGACCTGAGTATGTCATAATCGAGCAAGATAATTTCTCAAACTTGCTGTGGGATAGAAATCATCAGTCACGATATCGATTAGGACCTTATCAAAACAAAGTTGTTAATCTGATCGGCATTCATGATGCATTTTGCGGAGGATTTATCGGCGAACTGAAAAAAACCTATGATCCGGTCAAAGCATTGATCGCCGGCAATGTCGCATCTTCCATCGCTATGGAAGCCAATCATCCTTTTTATGCATTGGATACGATCCCGGGATTACATGAAGCACGGGCTGATTATTTATATAGTAAACTTGAATTACTATAAAGGTTTTCAAATTTATTATCGGTTTCTCAATTGAAACCGGCAGAATGATTTTTCCATAGATCCGAAAATGAAATCTTTATTAGCTTGATGAATAGGTGGATGAACACTTTTGCATAATTTGCATTAAAATAACCAATACCATTGGCAGAAGGAGAACAAAATGAATCGTTTAGGGAAATTTATTACCGGAGCCGCGATCGGCGGATTAATTGGCATCGGGGCGATTTTGCTTTTTGCTCCTGACAAGAGAGATGAATGGTTTGATGAAATTCAGGAAAAAACCCAAGATATCCTTGTCGAATTTAATCGGGCGGCACAAGAATATAAAGAAGAAATGGAAGAAGACTTGAAAGCCCGTAAAGGTGCTTAATATTATTTTCCGCAGATAAAATAACGGATCATGATCTGTTTTTGAAACGATTCATGGTCCGTTTCTTTTTATCTGTATTCGATATGCGGCTGATAATTGAGATATTCGATTGATCGGACTGATACCGAACGCACAAATTGGTTTATCTTGCTGCTCGAAATCACATGTCCATGAAAATGTTTCGGAGCCTTCCGTTGTATGAAAGAAAATCGCAGGTTTTTTCGAATCGCCGGTGATAAGAACATCGGAATACTGCTGGGGAAGCTGATTCATGATCGGCAGGAAGCCGTTTGCTTCCCAACCGGAACTTCCTTTTTCAACATCATCCGAAAAATCAATCGCATCAATTCTGAAATTATCCAGCAGCA
>JALHEL010000340.1 GCA_022837205.1 Leptolinea sp. | reverse complement strand
CCTCCGGAAATAAGATCCTCTCTCAATTGGGAGCCGGAATGATGTTAGCCGGTTCCGCTTATGCCGGCGTACAAGGCTTTCAGTCCATGAGTACTGCCATTACCGGTTATTTTTCGAGAAGATTGCAAAATCTTCCATTGATGTTTCTGATATTCGGGTCCTTGGCTTTTATTCTAGCCGTTTTATTTTCCAAACTAACGAATGACGACAACGACCGGATCACAGATGAAATTGTCCTACGCGATGAAAAAAAATGGGCGGACTCTTCGGATCGATTTGTTTCATTAATGCTTTTCTTGGGGTTCGGATTGATATTGATTCCCGAATTCTTCTACCTGCGTGACTTTTTTGGGACACGCATGAATACGATTTTCAAGTTTTATTATCAGGTTTGGATATTGTTCGCCATCGCTTCCGCTTACGCCTGCAGCCGGATTTTTGAAAAATTATCTTCGAGGAGAAAATGGCTGATCGCTCTCCCTATGTTCTTCGTCACAGCTGCCTGCTTGATTTATCCTTTCCAAGGAATTACGGATAATCTGGAAATCGTTCACCGGAAAGTAAACGAGACTCCTTCGGAGTTAACATTGGACGGATCGCAGTTTCTGAAAGTCTCACGACCGGATGATTGGGCAGGGATCGAGTGGCTTAAAAAAGCGAAACCCGGTGTGATTGTGGAAAAAGTAGGTGCGAGTTATACCTCTGATAATGCCGTAAGTACTTTTTCCGGTCATCCGACAATTTTAGGTCCCACCAATCATGAGAGTCAATGGCGGGGCGGGTATAAAGAAATCGGAACCCGGGAAGCAGATGTTCAAACAATATACGAATCAAGAAATTGGACGACGGTAAAAAAACTGTTGCAGGGCTATCAAGTTCGATATATTTTTATCGGATCGGCCGAACAAACCGCATACAAAATACAGGAACAAAAATTCCGGGATAATTTAGAAACGGTCTTTCAATCCGGGAATTGCAGAATTTATCAGGTTTATTAAGGTTTTCGTGTTCAAGCGGGCTTGGACGAATCACGCGAGAAAGAAAATTCCTAAAACAGCTCCGGCAAGAGTCAGATAAATTGGATTCACTTTGAATTTAATATCCGCTATGACAGTTAATATCGTCAAAACGATCATCCCGATAATCGTCGGTGTAACGGTTGAATTGAACACCTCCGTAAAAGTTTCCGCATTGAAATAGACGGATTTGGCGAGTGTGGCTGTCGTAAAAAACATCAACCCGCCGCATGCCGGTGTGATTCCCGCGAAAAGACCTTTTACAACCTTATTGTTATAAAACCTGTCCAGGAAAATTAGGACAATAATACAGATCAATATTGAAGGCAAAATCGAGGCAATCGTCGCGACCAGCGAGCCGGCATAACCGCCTTTGATATAGCCGATATAAGTTGCGGAATTGACAGCCACCGGTCCGGAAGTGATTAAATCCAAGGCCGCCATATCGGTAAACTGAGCTTCGGTCAGCCCTACCAAACGTTGTCCTTCATCCATAATCATCGGCATCATCCCATATCCGCCGCCGAAAGAGGTGATTCCTATTTTGAAGAACATAAAGAAAAGCGTCCAAAGATCAGCCATCGATTTCCTCCTTATTTTCAATCGGAGCCGGGAGATTGTTATGATTTTTTGTCAGGTAATAGACCACCCCGATCAACCCGCTCAGCAGAACCGTATAAAAAGCACTGATTTTTGTAAATAAAGGCAAACACATTGCCAGAATAATCATGGCGATTCCGAAAATGTTCTTATGATTCCGAATTAATATTCGAAGACCGGTATCAAATAAGATCCCGATCGAAATGGCCCGGATACCGTTAATCGCACCTCTGACGACTCTCGATTGCGGAAGTTCTTGAAAGATAACCGCCACTAAAAGCATTGACACGAAGGCCGGTAAAGCGGTTCCCAGAACCGCCATAAAAGATCCGAATATGCCACAGACTTTATAACCGGTTAACATACTGTTGTTGATTCCGATAATTCCGGGCAACGAATGGCTGAGCGCGACGATTTCCATATATTCATCTTCGCTCATCAGTTTATATTTTTTAACAACCTGATAAATTAAGGTGGGTGTGGCTGCGCTTCCTCCCGTAAAAGCGAATACCATCGCGCTGAAAAAAATTTTGAAAATCAGGAATCCCTTTTGCTTTTTTGTCATTAAATTTACGGGAATATTATCTGATTGCATGAATTACCCCCAATTTCTATCTTTTGGTCGAACCGATTATAACATTCCGAACATAATTTTCTTTTTTCAACTCCAATTACAGGACATAAAAATTCACATAAATCTGAATGTATAATAGAAAAAGATTTACAGAAAGCAGAGGACAGAATAAAGATTATGGAGAATCTTCCTTCCAGGGACCAGGCTTGGGACTTATT
>JALHEL010000339.1 GCA_022837205.1 Leptolinea sp. | reverse complement strand
CCCAAAAAATCCTGAGTGTTCTTTGCCTGCGGTATATGAATAAAGTACGGTCCGTAATGAAATTTTCCGCTTGATATCGTATCGGTAAATGAGTTATTGAAGAGATGATGTGCGAGCCTTGTCATCCAACGATCCGGCGGTAAATTTGTTTTGGGGAACAAATCACGAAAATGAATCGCGATGCCGACGGACGCTTCGGGTTGTTGCTCATGAATCAGGTGATATACCGCCGCATGGGCTTTGATCATATTGCGAAGGACAATATTCGCCGCCGAAAAATTGTTAATATTTCCGGGCGGAAAATGTCCGGAGATAAAACCGCATAATATATAAACGTTCGGTTCGTTGATCGTTATCCAATCCTTGACAAGCGGTTTAAATGCCGGAATGATTTTTTCGGCAAAACGCAGGAAATATTCCGGTGCTTTCTCATTTTGCCATCCGCCCATCTCATAAAACCAAATCGGATCGGTGAAATGATGCAATGTTATCAAAGGACGTAATCCGCGGCTGATCATGCCGCGAATCATTTCACGATAATAATCGATTGCCGATTCATCCCACAAATTCTCTTTAGGCTGAATTCGAGACCATTCGATGGACATCCGATGGGTATTTTGTCCCGTATCGGCTGCCCGAAGAAAGTCTTCCTGCCAACGCCTCCCTTTCCACCAGTCACAAGCTTTACCGCTCACATCTCCGTTTCGGATACGGCCGGGCTGGGCTTCCCAAAGACTCCAATTATTGTTATTGTTTTCACCTTCAACTTGATGCGCAGAGGTAGCTGTTCCCCATAAAAATTTTTCGGGGAAAGTAAACTTTGCCGAAGCTGTCACGAATCTCTCCTTTTAAAAAATTATTGAATCGATCATTGTTTGAAGTTCTGAATCTAAAGATTTCCGGTAACTGATTTCGACCGTTTTTGTTTGGATGCAAGGTTGCAAAGGAGTTCCCGGTCCTCCAAGCTGGCATTCCGTTTCTTCCCGCAGGATTTCTCCTGTTTCGGGATCAATCAGGAAAGTATAGCGATTCATGAAAGTAGGTTGACCGGAATCGAGTGAGGAGCTTAAAGAATGCTCAAAGGTATAACACCAACCGGCTTGTCCGTCTATTTCACAATCTTTCCGACCGATAAATTCAGCTGATGTATTCAGCAGCGTAAAGAATTCATTACCGTATAAAAAAGGATAAATCGTATCGGAAGGCCCCGATTCATAAGGGACTTTGTACCCTTGCGGAAGGAGAATCTGACAATCCGATCGATTCCAAGTTCCGGTGAGAATATTGCCTTTTGTATCTCTGGTTATTGAAATATTATTGATCACATATCCGTCTGAATCAATTTGATCCCAGGATTCCGAAACGGTTCGGTTATTTTTCAGAACCTCATCACCATGCTGAACCAAATCCGGATATTCTCCGCCGGCTGCGACTGCCTGTGTTTGAGCCTTTTGCAGGATCCAGCCGGGATTTGCGGTGAGAGAATCAGAGAAAGACCGGAGCAAATCGGTTAATTCGTGAATTTCATTTGAAGAAGAAGAGCCCAATTTGGAATAATCGATTTCCAGCCGCGTCCCCGGGACAGGCTCGGGGTTGGACGCAAAAGCGATGGATACCGGTGTCCATTTAATCTCCCAGTTTCCGTCTATCCGATATTCGAACGAATCGAAATACAATGTCAAATCACTTTGTCCCAATTTCGTGATTTGAACGTCACAGGCAAATTGGTCGCTGTCGGGCAGATAGCCGCAATTTGAATAGGTAAAATCATCTTCGGCGAGACTGTCTTTAAAAGAAATAGAGGATATATGCGGATCATTGTTCATGAAAAGTCTGAGGATGGTCATTTCTTCGCCTTGGATGGTTTTGTTAAAAACTTGATATCCATTGATTTTGCCGGAGAATTCATCCAATGGCATTTCAACATTCAATGCCGCTTTCTCTGAGGTGAAATCGAGAGGAGCCGGAAAGCTTAATTCGACTTCATGATTTCCCGAGCGTTTGACATAAACATAATCCAAGCCGATTTTCAGCGGGTCGGAACTTGAAAGAGGCATAAAGGTATAAGAATCCACCAGAATTGTTTTTGAATCATCGCTGAGATTAAATCCATACGGATCGGTCCTGGTTAATAAATATTTTTTTCCGTCTGATCGTTCGACCTTTATCCAACCGATCTTTGAAATGGATTCATCTTCACGAATTGTCGCGAACCCCGGTTGAATCATAGTGGTTTTGGTGGTCTGAGCGGTATTCATCAAAGAAAAAACAACCCCGCTTTTTTGGTCGCTCAGCGGCGAACGTTCGCTTCTTTCTTGGTGATCACCTTTTTCCAATTCCAATATCATCGTCGACCCTTCGGAGAGAATTTCCATATCGAAGGGAATCTGGTTGAAATTGAAGGAAACAAC
>JALHEL010000338.1 GCA_022837205.1 Leptolinea sp. | reverse complement strand
CTAATCGGAAGAAAGAGGGGGCTTTTTGAAAAAGCCCCCTCTTTCTTACTCGGCGGGATTTATCCGTTGATAAACTCCCATCACCGCATATCCGTCCACCATAAAGGTCTTCATCACGGCAAAATCCGGAATTTGGTAATCGTTCCCCGGTGTATTTTTATAACTGTAACACAAATAATCGGCATTTTTCATCTGCCAGACCGGTGTAAAGCGTTTCCGAAACGCTTCCGGCATGCGCAATAAGGTAATTTCAGCCGATCCGTAAGTTAAATCACTATTTACCCCGACCCGTATCTCACCCACCTGAACCGCATTGTATAAATATAATAGACAGCTTTTGGACGCTACACCCCAATAATCTCGCGTGAAATCTTCCGCATAATTCTTTCCGATCTCATTAAAATAGACAAAATCCAGCGGATGATTTTTTATCATCCACCATCCTGTATTGGCAAAGGAAATCAGGCAAAGCGAAAACACGATTCCATTTTTGATTTTCATTTTTGTTTTGCCAGAGATTTTGAATTCAATCAGATCGTTTAATCCGCACACAGAGATATAAACGAACGGCGCATAAAGGAAATAAGCATGCCGCCAGCCATGATAAATGGTGCCTTTTGAAATAACAATCGCCATGATCGCTATCACAAAAAGCAAAAAGTTCATTATGTCAAATGCAAGCTCAAACCGAGTATCGGAGTCTTTCAGCGATTGAATTTTGAATGGCAAAAATGCCGATCCGATCACAAAAAGCGCCAAATAAAGCACCGGAACGGTAATTCCGATCCAGACCGGCAAATAATACCAGACATCGCGCGGAGCGACAAATCTTCCCATGAATAACTCGGCATCCCCGATTACAGGCTGATCGACCGCTACTTTCAATCCGCCAATAATTTGTTGAAAATCCGATTCCCACAAAAACGGTGTCAAAATAAAAAACCAAACGATAGATGCAATGCAGGTCAGAAAAGTTTGCCGAAGTATTTTTTTTCGGTTTTTCGGATCCGTAATCATATCGAAAATTGCGATTCCGGCAAATGCCGGCAGAAGAATAAATCCGTAAAACCGCGTATTGGCAGCCAATCCGAACGCAAACCCAAACAGGACTAAGCCGTATTTTTTCCGATCCAGTTGATAAAAACCGATTCCCAATAAACTGATCAGAAACCAACTTAAAAATAGAATATCCTTGCAGTTATAAAAAGATTCCGCAAATATTCGCGGAGAAAGAACGAGCATAAGCGTCCCGGTCAAAGCGATTAACGGATTCCGGAAACGTTTTTGCAAAAAAAGGTAAAACAGAATGGCAGCCAGAAAAAAATTTAAAAATTATAAAAGCGCCGAAAATTCAAGAATTCACCGACATCCAATGAGATTCCGGGCAAGTAATTGACAAAAAAAGTCGGTAACATTGCAGCACTGCCATAGATTCGATCTTCATACGTTTCCAGATCGGGAAGTGCGGCAAAATTTCCGTACAACGGGATATTCAATCCGGAGATATCTTCCAACATGGGGATCTTAGAGAAGACATATTTAAGTTGGATCATCCCGGTTTGAATCTCAATTAATTCGTCGGTATATCCTCCGTAATCATCGTGAATAACGATACCGATTCCCAACAACAAAATAAAAAAAACAACCGTAACAATTTTCCAAAAATTTGTAAGGGTTGTTTTCTTTATATTTTTCCAAGCCATAAATGTCAATCTTTTCCAAACGAAGCGACAATACGCAATATATCAAATCCTTCGGCATACTTTCGCTCACAAATTGCCCCGTTCCGAATCAGTGTCGCGCGGGTGATCTCCGGGTCAAAATAATATTTGGATTGATAAGTTTGATAACATCGGAGCGATTCAATCTTGCGGTTAACCTGTTCTTCGGTTACGGAAACCAGAAAACTCGGGAAAAAGCCGTAGCTGCTGCGAATCACATCAAAACCCAAAACCGTTCTTCCTCGAAAAGCCCGCAGTGCCTCTTCCGTTACCGTTTTATGATCCTGATGAACATCGGCGGAAGTATGGACAAACACAATATCCGGCTGAAACTCTCGTTGCAACTTGACCATCTCTTCCAGAATTTCCTGCCGAAAAAAAGGAAACCGGCGGGTTTCATAAGCCAACAACGATACCCGATCCGGCTTTACTCCCAGCGCTGCCATAGCGGCGAAATGTTCATCGGGCAGATTCTTCAGTGCCGGATCTTTTTGATTATCGGAAAGTGTGACACAGCGTACCTCCGTCTGAGAGGCGATTTGGGCGATGAACGCACCGCAACCCAATTCGATATCATCCGGATGGGCGCCGATAAAGAGAATCCGCTTGCCGTAAAATCTCATTTCGCTCATATTATTTGGTCCCGATAAAACCACCGACCACTTTGGTCATCACCAATTCTCCGTCCCGTTTGATTC
>JALHEL010000337.1 GCA_022837205.1 Leptolinea sp. | reverse complement strand
GGATATCCTGAATCAGACGAATCAATTTCCTAAATATCATTTCTTTTGATACAATTCACACTCGATTGAATAAGAAATACTTTTGGAGGCGACGATGATCGATTGGATAATTCGCTTTGTAAAAGGCGCAATAGTGGGGATTGGGGCGATTCTTCCCGGACTATCGGGAGGAGTCTTGACGGTCATTTTTGGTATTTATGATCCGTTGATTCGATTTCTGGCGGATATTCGTAAGGATTTTGTAAAAAATGTCCGATATTTTCTGCCGATCGGCATCGGCGTCGCTGTCGGAATTTTATTGTTTTCCACGGTGGTTTCGGCGGCATTTGGTAAATACCAGGCTCAATTCGTCTGTCTTTTTATCGGTTTTGTCTTGGGAACTTTTCCCTCTCTGTTTAAAAAAGCGGGCTTGAAAGGCAGAAACGGAAAGCATTATGTCATTATGTTTGTTACCGCTATTCTCCTGTTCTTATTACTATTAAGCGGGCAGCAGGTATTGACCAATGTACAACCGAATTTCCTTGTATGGATCGGCAGCGGCGCGATATTCGCATTTGGGTTTATTGTCCCGGGATTATCCCCTTCCAATTTTCTGATATATTTCGGACTTTATGACAAAATGGCGGACGGTATTAAGAATTTGGATTTTGGCGTGCTGATTCCGCTGGCTATCGGCGCGGTACTTTGTATTTTATTGTTTGCCAAACTGATGGCATTCCTTTTTGATCGATATTATTCAGGAATGTATCACTTTATTATAGCGATATTTCCGGCGGTGGTATTTCCGGCGTTTACCGCTGAGGGATTAGCAGCCAGCGGCCTTTCGTTTATCGGTTCTTTGGCATTTTGCCTGATCTTGTTGATTATCGGCATCATCATCTCCTGGCAATTCGGCAAATTGGAAGAAAGAGTCGAGAGCCAAAAAGCGGCTGAAATTTAGCGAATATTTTGTTTGAAAAAGAAAGAACCTTGCCGGTTGGAATTGGCGGCAAGGTTCTTTTCTATATAAAAATTCACCGTTCGATTTTTCGGAAGAGCGGATTCGAAAGAGCTTTTTCGGTCACTTCCCTTCATTTTCCATTTCATCATAGACTTTTTGCGCATAGGCTATAAAAAACAACACACTGATGATGAAACCGGGTAACGTGACCGGAAGCATTTTTCCGATCACATACCATTTGCTTCCCGGATCGGTAAACGTAACCATGACACTGTTAAAAACAGCCAAAAGGATAAAGCAAACACCGGCGACATGCTCATATCGCCAGCCGATTAATAGCAGCAATGCCACAGCAATGGCAGTTTGATTATTTCTGATGACCCATTTAATATTCTCAGAAAGCGCACTATTTTGAGGGATTGTTTGAGATGATGTCAATAATAAAATAAGAATCCATAAGACGGATAATAACCGCGGCATCCAATAAATCAGTTTCTTTGTATCCATTTTTTCACCCGGTTCAGAATTTCGGAATAACCTTTCTGATTATAAGAGACAAGGAAGCGGGATGTCAATTCAAAACGACCGATTATTTTGAATTGAAAAAGGGGAGTTTTCTCCCCCTTTTTTCAATTCCGTCCTCAAAAATATCCGAAATTTTCGGGCTTACAGATCTTTCACTTCACGAAAAGTCAGTTCCGGTGATTTCATGGTCACTCGGGTGTTATCGGGTACAGATTCGGTTATAAAAACATTCCCCCCGATTATGACGTTATTTCCGATGATCGTATCCCCGCCCAAAATGGTTGAACCGGAATAGATAATGACATTATTCCCGACGGTAGGGTGACGTTTGACACCTCGATTGGCTTGCCCGCTGGCAGGTGACAGCGCTCCCAGAGTCGTCCCCTGATAGAGACGGACATGATCACCGATTATGGTGGTTTCACCGATAACGATCCCCGTACCGTGATCGATGAAAAAATATTCTCCGATGACCGCGCCCGGGTTGATATCGATCCCCGTTTTCCCGTGGGCGTATTCGGTCATCATCCGCGGGATGAGCGGAACTTTGCTCAAATATAATTCATGTGCGATCCGATAAACAAAAATCGCAAAAAAACCCGGGTAGCAGAAGACAATTTCTTCCTTGGTTTGAGCGGCGGGATCGCCTTCAAAAGTGGCAGTCAGGTCTTTTTCCAACAATTCCTGAATCGCGGGCAGGCGGCCGATCAATTGTTTACAAATCTGTTGTGCACGTTTGGAATTTTCCGGACTTTCCTCCATGGCAAGCTCGATTTGTTGCCTGAGGCTGATCCGAATGCGTTCCAGTAATAAATGGGTGTAGTGCTCCGGAGGTAACCGGATCAAGGTGGGGTCGCCGAAATACGCTGGGAACAGTAATTTCTGAAAATCAAGCAGCAACTCAATTACGGCTTTTCTTTCCGGCAGCCGAAGAGAGGATCCGTACAGGGGCAGGTCCGATCCGGCATAATTCTCCGCTATTCGGACAGAAATTTGATCCAGATTGCCGGGGTTGGCATTTCCTTTTATCATTTCGACCTCCCTCGCTTATACTGCATCCGAAAACATCGGCCCGGAAAGGTAGCGATCGCCGGTATCCGGAAATATCGTGACGATCACTTTCCCGTTGTTTTCGGGACGATCGGCAATCCGAGTTGCGGCCCAAAGCGCTGCTCCGGCTGAAATTCCGACCAGCAGCCCTTCCAAGCGGGCGATTTCCCTGCCGACCGCGAAAGCATCGTTATCCTTGACCGGAATGATTTCATCATAAACACCCGTATCCAATGTTTTCGGAACAAATCCGGCACCGATACCCTGAATTTGGTGAGCTCCCGCCTTTCCTTCCGATAAAACGGGAGAAGCGGCCGGTTCGACGGCGATGACTTTCATTTGCGGGTTTTTTGATTTAAGATAATTTCCGACTCCTGATAAAGTGCCGCCAGTACCGACTCCCGCGACAAAGATGTCGATCTTTCCACCGGTATCTTCCCATATTTCCGGTCCGGTGGAGGATTTATGGCTCGCCGGATTTTCCGGGTTGTTGAATTGATTCGGGATAAAACTGTCGGGAATGGCAGCCGCCAGTTCTTCCGCTTTTTTGACGGCTCCCTCCATGCCGAGTTTTCCTTCCGTTAAGACCAACTCGGCCCCGTATGCCTTCAGCAGTTGACGTCGTTCGACACTCATGGTATCCGGCATGGTTAAGATGATTCG
>JALHEL010000336.1:2595-5024 GCA_022837205.1 Leptolinea sp. | reverse complement strand
TTCGGGATAGGATTCACCGATTTTTTTCAGCGCTTCATACATCGACTGGCTGAACGAGTAGTCATTAATCTTCGACGGCATCACCATCGCTACTCTTAACACATCATCATCTTGTGCGAATGCCGGAACAAACAGAACAGCCAAAACGGCAATCACAACGATTAAAATTATTGAATTTTTTCTGAACATTTTTAACTCCTTTTTAATAATTCCAGAATTTTGATTAATACGACTAATTCTCACTGCGCTCATACGGTACCGAAAGCGCAGCGGGTGCATCCCTGCTCTGCACAAATACCAGAGTGACGATCGTCAAGATGTAAGGCAACATCATCGCGATATCGGATGGAATATCAATTCCCAAAACCTGAAGCCGCAATTGCAGCGCGTTAACAAAACTGAATAGTAATGCTCCCATCAGAACACCTTTCGGTTTCCAACCGCTGAAATAAACCAGAGCTACCGCAATATAACCGGTCCCGTTGGTCATTTTTTCTTGGAACATATTAATATTGGCAATCGAAAAAGTCGCTCCGGCAATTCCGGCAAGTACCCCGCCAATACAGACACAAAGATAACGGATTTTATCTACGGAAACGCCGAGGGTATCTGCTGCTTGCGGATTTTGACCGACCGAACGGATTTTTAATCCCAAGGTTGTTTTGTATAAGATAACGGAACTGATCGGAACTAATAAATAAGCGATATAAACCATTATATTATGATCAAACAACGCTTCTCCCACATAGGGGATATCGGCAAGCACCGGTATTCGGATATCCTTGAATCCGTCTACCGACAAGACTGTCCCGTTTAATAATGTCTTAAACAACAGAGAGGAAAGCCCGACCCCAAACATCGTCAATCCGATCCCGCTGATTCCCTGTTCGGCTTTGAAAGTGACGCTGATTAACGACATAATCAATCCCATCAACAACCCGACCACGGCGGCAACGAAAACTCCCAAGATAAGATTGTGAGTCTGATAAACGACAAAGAAGGCACAGAAAGCCCCCATCATCATAATTCCTTCTGTACCTAAGTTATAACAACCGGCGGTTTGATCGAAAAGTTCACCCAGCCCGGCATAAAGATAGGGCATCGCCAGTTTTATCGCCATTCCGACAATTCCAAAGATCGTTGCTGCAGAGAATAAATTATCCATTGATTGCCCTCTTCTTTGACCGTCTCTTTGAAAATATTTCCGCACCCACCACAAACAGAACAATTAGGCCCAGCAATGTATCAATAAAAGCCGAATGAACTTGAACGGTACGTTGCAATTTATTGCCGCCGACCATCAGCCCGCCGAATAAAAAGGCAGCCGGAATCGTTCCCAAAGGATGCAAATTTCCAAACAATGCGGTAACAATCCCGTTGAAACCGTAGTTTGCCGAGATGTTTTCCAGAACCCGGTGTTGGACGCCCAAAACTTCCACTCCTCCGGCCAGTCCCGCCATAGCTCCACCCATAATTAATGCCAATGCCTGGTAAAAGGGGACTTTAATACCTGCGTACCGCGAGGCATCCGAATTTAATCCGACCGCTCGAATTCGATAGCCGATCGTCGTTTTAAACAGCATAACAAACGCAATGACAGAAAGAATCAATGCCAAAATGGTACCGGTATTTAACTGGGTCGGGGGAGCCAATCTTGTCAGAAAAGTGTATTCCGGCAATAAAGCCGTCTGCGCCGCCCGTGTTCCCATCTCAATTTCGTGCGGATCGATCATTGGTCCGCGTAAAAGATAGTTGGATAAATACACAGCGATTGAATTCATCATCACAGTCGTCAGAATCTCATTGACCGCCAATTTCGCTTTCAGGATTCCCGGAATTCCGCCCCAAACAGCCCCCGCCGCCATCGAAGCTAATAAACAGATCGGCATCATGATTCTGGAATGAATCGGAACATATAATGCGACGGCAGCGGCTGCCAACGCTCCGACAATAATCTGTCCTTCACCGCCGATATTGATCACGCCCCCGCGAAAAGCAATACAAACACCGATTCCCACCAAAAGAAGCGGGGTGGCTTTGATAGTCGTTTGAATAAGTGCCCGTTGATTGCCGAATCCTCCGTCAAACAGGGCTTTATAAGCTGCGATCGGATCTTTTCCCAAAGCCTGAAGAACAAAAACCCCGATAAATAATGCCAACAAAGTGGCAAATAGAGGAATGACCGCATCAAAAATCTGATTGAAGAATGTGCGCAATTTAGCAGGCATTCAATATATTTCCTCCGTCCGGTAAAAATCGTGACTATGGTGAAAAAGCAAAAAACTGAAAATAAATATGCTTTAATTGTATCATTTCATTGTAAAACCTATTATACATAGAAAAATAGGCCGGTAATTAATGATTTTGTAATAAAGTTTTAATCGAAAAGCGTCTCTCAGTCATAAAAGGTTAGACAACTTAAAGAATTA
>JALHEL010000336.1:0-2543 GCA_022837205.1 Leptolinea sp. | reverse complement strand
CAAAAATCTCACAAAAATCAGTGGTATACTCTTTTTATAGGCAGGTTTTTTCTCAGGAGACCGGGAAATCAGCCTATCTCATCCGACTAACCGGTTTCCAAAGTGGGTGCATCATGAAAACCACAGAAGATCCAGAAAACAGGAATCAGGTTGTGAAGATCGTTCGAATCCTGACCAATTTTGCCATCACGATCTTCAATCAACTATATGAAAAGAGTTGTGAGATTAAACGCCGCAGCTGGTGTGAAATCTTCCAAAGATTCGCTTTTTATTACACCTGAACCAATCACTCCATAATCCCTATTAAGGTTGAACCTTAAAGGCAGATTGATCAGAATCTCGCAGTGTTTTTAATTTTAATTTCTGCGGATTCCTTTTTCGGATTTAAACCTTTTCATTTGATTGAGAATTGCAAAAATTTGTCAATCAATGAATTTACGGTTTGCATACCTGAAAAAGAATCGTATTCAAATTGGTTCAGGATTTACGTTATGACAGACAACAAGAAATGGTATTTCAATTTTGGATTCCTGTGGACGGGGCAGATGCTATCACTGCTCTCCACATCAATCATTCAATTCGTTTTGCTATGGTGGCTGACGGAAAAAACACAGTCGGCTATTTATTTATCCGCGGCAACTTTCGTATTATATATTCCGATAGCCGCAAGAAAATTCTGATAGCAGCAAATTTCGGAATCGGAGCAGTCTCTGCCTTGCTGGGAATATCTTTCGGCTTCGAAAAAGTATCCCCGATAATGGTTCTCGGAGCGATATTCCTTCGCTCAACATTTAATAGCATTCGCTGGTCAACCTTAGAAGCCTCAGCTGCACAAATGGTCCCCGAAAGTCATTTAACCCAAATCAATGCGGTTGATTATATTTTGCGCGGAATAACCGGAATCGCCGGCCCGTTCCTCGGCGCTGTTTTATTACGAACAACGACGATAAATTCTATCCTGAACGTTGACTTAATTGCGGCGGCAGGAGGCTCGATTCCGTTATTGTTGATTTCGTTCCCGAAAGTAAATTCAATCGCAACCCATTTTTCGGTAAACTTGGTAAAACAAATCGGCAGATCATTATCGGATCTGAAAAGCGGTTTTTACTATGTCCGAAGAACACCGGGTTTATTTATGTTTTTGATGTATGTTTCTATCACCAATTTGATGCTCATGCCCGCCGAGAGTCTCTTGCCTTTGGTCGTATCGACAAAATTTCACGGTACCGAAATATCCATGAGTACCATCGGTATTGCATTTGGCATCGGTTCCGTATTGGGGGGCATCATTTTGAGCATACGCCATGGGTTTCACAGCCGAATCAAAGCGAGCCTTACCGGAGATCTGCTGTATGGTTTTGGGATCTTTTTAATCGGGGTGGCTTCCGAAAAACAATTTTCGTTGGCAGTCTTCGGATGGGCATTGGCCGGAATCGGTGAATCGATGAGTCTGGCGAATGTGAACGCTTTAATACAGGCTCATACCCGCCCGGAGATGCAGGGGAGAGTATTTTCAATCTCGACAAGCTTGATCAATATTTCTATTCCCGTGGCAATGGTTATTTCGGGACCGATCGCCGAAATTTTCGGAATTCAATTTTGGTATATTTTCAGCGGAGTAGGAATTCTGTTATTAGCCGGAGGAATGATGTTCGTGCCTGCCATGTTTCGGTTGGAGAAACCGTCTCCCGCCAAAATTCTTGATCCTTCGTATGAATGATTTATTTGAATTCTTGGCAATATGATGATTTGATTTGGGAAGGAAGTCGATCGGGTTATCCACAACCGAAACAAAAAGGATCCATTTATTCTTTCCGTTGTTCGACTCGGTACAAAGCCATATTTTGGCTTGCCCCGTCTGAGAAATATTCTTTCCGAAGCAGGAATCCGGCTTCCTCCGCCAACGATTGCAATTCACCTTCGGTAAAAAGGTGGACATACCGCAGTCCGATTTTTTTATCCGCATCCGGAAGTGAAAAACGCCAATCCAACAGCGTATCGCCAGGATCGACATCGGCGGATTGAATTCCGATTGATTCCCAGGGAAGAATGCGTCTCATCATTTTTTCGGAGTTTTGAAATTGCCAAACCGAATAGCAGAAGCAACCGCCGGGCTTCAATAAAGAATAAACTTGCCGAAAAATCCGGCTTCGGGCACTTGCATCGGGCATATGATGAAGAACGGCAAAGGCACAAATTCCGTCAAATTTTCTGTTTTCAAATAATCGAACCCAAGAATTATCCAATAAATCTGCCTGAAAATAGGACAATTTCATGCGGCTATCGGAAATATTTTCATTTAATTGCCAGGCTTCTTTCAGCAGTGTCTGACTGAAATCGACTCCGGTATAAGACCCCGTTCTGCCGGATTCAGCCCATGCAGCGGCTAAAGCGCCCGATCCGCACCCCAAATCAAGCCAATCACCGTCAAAGCAATCCTCATCAAGAAAACGCCGAACTCCCGGTTGTATTCGCTGCCGGGTAGCCGCAAAAGCTTTCCCGAACGATTCATAAAAATCCCGATTAAGCTCCGAAAGTTTTTG
>JALHEL010000335.1 GCA_022837205.1 Leptolinea sp. | reverse complement strand
GGGTGGAAGCTTCGGCAATGGCGCGCAGTTCTTCCAGCGAGCGGCTGCCGTAGGGCACGTTGGCCTGGTCGCCAAAGTAGAGCAGGTGCTCGTGGGGCAAGGCGGTGCGCGCCGCGCGCAAGACGGAAAGCCCGCCCACGCCCGAGTCGTACAGGGCGATGGGCTGGAAGGGGGAGGGAGCGGTGCTCATGCGGGATATTGTAGCACGGGAGGGGGCTAACCTCGGCATCAACAAGAAGATTTCCCCCATTTTCTGGATATAAGGCGAAGCGTAATAAGATAAAAAGAATGGAGTATAATTTTAAAAAATGAGGATTTAATTATTTTGGACTTGGAAAATACTAAGATCGATATTGGTTTTCAAAGGACGTGTCAATGTCCACCGACACATATTAATTGTTTGACTGCTAAAGAATGGATCAAAAATCAATTAGGGGTGTGGCAGTTTACATATGAAAAAAGGGATATTCGAGACAGATCTCTTCATCCAGCCACATTCCCAATTTCATTGGCTAAAAAAGTGATTTCTCTTTTTTCCCACGAGGGTGAGCTTGTGTTAGATCCTTTTGTAGGGAGCGGCACAGTGTTGGTTGCTGCACAAGATATAAATCGAAACGCAGTGGGTTTTGATTTGCAGGAAAAATATGTCAATCTGAGTTCACAGCGCCTTGGTAGCAACAATTTTTTTAATCACTCAAAACAAATAGCAATTAAAGATGATGCAATTAATATTTCAAACTACCTTTCAGATAATACTGTAAGTTTAATTTTTACTTCTCCGCCTTATGCAAATCTTTTGAATCGAAAAAGAAAAAATAAATCGAGACGAGGAGACGAAAGGAAGAATGATCAGTATCTGAAGGTTGAACAATATTCTCAAGACCCGAACGATTTAGGGACAATGCCTCTCGAAGAATATACAGAGAGAATGGGTGAGATTTTTGAGGGCTTACTTCCATTGCTTAGGCCAAAAGCACATTGTGTTATTAATGTGCCAGACATGTGGTGGGAAAACGAACGTATTACCATCCATGTTTCATTAATTGAAGAAATGCGCAAAAGAGGCTTTGAACTTCGGAACATAATCATTTGGGATAGAACAAATATTGTCAATCGAATTGGGATTTTTGGTTGGCCAAGTAACTACATCACCATGGGTGTAACATTTGAATATCTTTTAGATTTTTGGAAGCCCGAATCAGATTGATTCTAAGAGGTGTGAGATAAAAAAATACACGAAAGATGAATTGATTGCAAGTCTCATGAAGATTCGGAAGATGGGATGGGTTAAAAGTACCCGAGGAAAAAATCAGGGTGCAGTTGGAAACATGCTAGAGGATTTGCTCGAAATCGAAGAGAATAATCTACCAATTGCGAATGCAGCTGAATGGGAATTGAAAGCTCAACGAGAAGCCACTTCCTCACTAACAACAGGATTTCATTTAGAACCTTCCCCTAAAGCATTTAAATTCGTACCAAAAATTTTATTGCCTAATTATGGCTGGCCACATAAGAAGGCGGGCTCCATTTATCCTGAAGGGGAATTAAGCTTCCGTCAAACAATAAATGCAGTGTCGAGAACAGATCGAGGTTTTGGCCTGATCATTGATGATGTGCAACGGAAGATCGAGGTTTCTTTTAATTCTCGAATGGTAGACACAAGACATAGTGCCTGGTTATTGTCAGTTAAAGACCGGGTCGGGTTAGCAGAACTTAATCCGCAGCCTTATTGGGGCTTTGACGATGTATTTTTTGTCTTAGGAGCAAAACTTAAGAATTGTTTCTATGTGAAGGCAAAAACAAAGATTGTTGATGGGATTGAATACTTTTGGTACCATCAAATATTTGTCTTGCGAAGTCTGAGTCAAGAGAAGTTTATTCAAGAGCTTAAAAATGGGAGTTTATTTGTTGATTTTGATGCTCGCACAGGGCACAATCATGGTACAAAATTTCGATCAAAGAAAGACATCCTTCCCGAACTATACAAAGAAAAAATTATTGTTTAGGTGTTTCACTCAAGGGAATAATCCAGGATGTTAATTTTCCCCCCCTCTCTACTCCCCCGCCGCGCGCGTAAACGCCCTGAACAGCGCCCGCATCCTTTCATCCTCCGGCAAACATTCCGGGTGCCACTGCACGCCCAGCGCGAACTTCTTCCCCGGCAGCTCAATCCCCTCAATCACCCCGTCCTCCGCCCGCGCGCAAACCCTCAGGCCCGCGCCCAAATCCCTCGCCGCCTGGTGGTGCAGGCTGTTCACCCGCGCCGGCTCCTTCCCCAATGCCTCCGCCAGCAGTGTGCCCGCCTCAATCCGCAGGCTGTGTGCCAGCAGGTCGCGCGGGTAAGCCGGATACCAGTCGTGCCTGCCCGCCTCGGGCAGCTGCCCGGGGATATCCCACCACAGCGTGCCGCCCAACGCGACGTTCAAAACCTGCGCGCCCCGGCAGATT
>JALHEL010000334.1 GCA_022837205.1 Leptolinea sp. | reverse complement strand
TAGTGCAAAAGGAGCTAACAGGTCATCATGGTCTAAAAACCCGACGTATTGACCGGTGGCTAAGTGAATTGCTTCATTTGTATTTGCCGCAATTCCTCGGTTGGCAACAAGTGTTTTAATTTTAAAACGGCGGTCATTCGAAGAGTAATTCGTGAGTATGCGGTTGATTTTCTCATTCTCCGGACTTCCATTCGCAATACATAATTCCCAGTTGGAATAAGATTGGTTGATCACGGAATTTAGTGTAGCGATCAAAATGTCAATGGGTGTTTTGTAAATTGGAATCACAATACTAATTAATGGTTGATAGTCCCAACATGCCGATTCATTTCGCTGGTTTTGCAAATCCGCTGTTGAAGGCTCATTAATTTGTATCCATTTTTTAAAATCAGACAACGAAAGATCCGGGGATTTGCTTTTTTTTAGTAATCTATGGTAGATATTACTCATTTTTTCACGGCGATAAGTTCCAGATGGGAAAAATCGATCCAACGGAATTCTCAGGATCGATTTCTTGACCTTGTTTGGTTTATCGGATGAAAAATAGTTTATAGACATTTATTGTTTGAAAATATCAAAATATTTAATAAATCGTATCATAATTTTTTAGAATAAAATTTTGCAACGAACTTCGAATACATCTTTTCATAACCAACCCTTAGGAAAAATGAATAGATAGTCTGAATTTGAGATAGAAATCTCACTGTTTAAAGATTTATACAAGGAATGGTTTCAAAAAAATTCAATTATCCATGCATTTTTGAAGCTGTTCTTCCCAACTTGGAATATTGATTGAAAAAGTTCTTTTTACAAGACTGCAATCTAATGCCGAATACGCGGGCCGGCCAGCTGGAGTCGGGAAATCAACGGTTTTTGCACGCTCAACCCTTTTTATTTTTAGATTTTCTCGGTTTGGAGCAAATTCCCAAATTTTGCAGCTCCATTCATATCGGTTTGTATATCCGCTGCCGGTTAGATGATAGATACCCTTATGCTCTTTTATCCAGTTATATAAAGGAAGATCCGATGATAATGATTCCGCCAGAATGGATGCTGTTGCTTCAGCTACAAAACGTGCCCAAGTCGGGTTTCCGACTTGATCATCAACGACTTTGATAATTTCATATTTTCCAGCCCATTCTAAAAATTTTTTCATGAAATTATTACCACGAGAAGAATAAAGCCAAGCCAGGCGAAAAATTAAAGCGGATTCCGTGGCATTCAGAACTGCTTCTTCTCCTTTTAATTTCGTTCGGCCGTAAAAATTAATCGGATTCGGTATGTCTGTTTCGACATAAGGAGATTTTTTCATCCCATCAAAAACAAAATCCGTAGAATAATGAATAACCGGAATATTCTTGGATTGACAAATTTCAGCCAGCCAACCAGGCCCTTCGGCGTTGATTGCCACAGCTTTTTCTTTTTCGGTTTCCGCACGATCGACGTCTGTATAAGCGCTGGCATTAATTACTAAATCCGGAACAACCGAATAAACTGTTTCAAGAATTTGTTCTTTGTTGCTGATATCAAAAGCAGGATAATCGACCGGAACGATATCACCGATCGGCATTAACGTACGAGCTAATTCCCAAGCCAGTTGCCCTTTTTCTCCGATAAGTAAAATTTTCATTGAGAACCCCTTTATAGAAGTTGTCGGTGATTGATCATGAAGAGTCACTTGCGATCAAACAAATAAAAAATCGGCTGTTTAAACCTATTCTCTTGCAATTCTCCGAAGGTATTTTTTTAATGAGGCATCTCCCGCGTCCTCCGCGAGTTTTAATAACTGTTTTGCATCGATAAAACCCATTCGAAAAGCAATTTCCTCCGGGCAGCTGATTTGTAAGCCTTGCCTGGATTCAACAGCCTGAACATACAGACCGGCTTGAATCAGACTTTCATGAGTGCCTGCATCTAACCATGCCACTCCTCTGCCCAATACCTGAACCGACAGTAATCCTTGTTCCATATAAATTCGGTTTAAATCAGTAATTTCGAGTTCTCCTCTTGGGGATGGCTTTAAATTTCTTGCGTAATTTGTCACTTCTTGATCATAAAAATAAATACCAGGAACAGCATAATTCGATTTGGGTTGCGCCGGTTTTTCTTCTAAACTGATTACTTTACCTGTATCATCAAAGGTGACAACCCCATATCGTTCCGGATCATTCACTTCATAAGCAAAAATGACCGCTCCATTTTCAAGTGCGGCAGCTGTACGTAATTTGGTCGGAATGGAAGAACCATAAAAAATGTTATCTCCCAAGACGAGACATGCCGAATCTCCGATATTCAAATTTCATGCCCCATTGGCTGCCATCCGAAAGAAGCCGTCTGTAAAGGGGAAGATCTTCCGGTGTACTGATTACAAGTACCTCTTTCAACCCTGCAAACATTAACATCGACAGCGGATAATAGATCATCGGTTTATCAAATACCGGTAATAACTGTTTGCTGACAACCCGGGTCAGCGGGTAGAGACGTGTGCCTTTTCCGCCGGCAAGAATGATTCCTTTCATTTGCTATATTTCCTTTTATTTTGTCAATCGATTATTAGAAGGGAAGAAAAATTCCTTCTCTTTTTAAAATGATGAATCTCTTTCTTGATAGTTGGTATTTATCCAGGATGAAAATTCATCTTTGTCCAAAACAGAATCAACCCAAGCGGAATGATTCAAATACCATTCGATTGTTTCTTCCAATCCGGTACGTAACGCATGAGCCGGTTTCCATCCCAATTCCCGTTGAATCTTATTTGTATTGATATCATAGCGGAAATCATGACCCGGACGGTCGGAAACATATTGAATCTGGCTGGTATGCGATTTTCCGTCAGCCCTCGGGACCTTATCGTCAAGAATTTCACAGATTAATTGAACAATTTCAAGGTTTGTCGGCTGATTATCTCCGCCGATGCAATAGGTTTCACCGATTTTTCCTTTTTTCAGAATCAGGTAAATTGCTTCGCAATGATCCATCACATGCAACCAATCACGTATTTGTTCACCCTTTCCATATACCGGTAACGGTTTTCCGGTTATGCCATTTAATATCATCAAAGGTATAAGCTTTTCGGGGAACTGATAAGGTCCGTAATTGTTGCTGCAATTACTGATCGTTATGGGAAGGTTATATGTCGAGTAATATGCCCGAACCAAATGATCGCTGGATGCTTTGGATGCTGAATAAGGCGAATGAGGGTTATAGGGTGTCCCTTCTTCAAAAGCCGGATCGCCCGATTGAAGAGCGCCAAAAACTTCATCTGTGGAAATATGATGAAAACGAAACTC